>NZ_JBEXLR010000033.1:0-53550 GCF_040610095.1 Micromonospora sp. NPDC004540 | reverse complement strand
CCGCCAGCATCCGCTGGGAGCAGGCCGTCTACCTCACCCGGCCCGCCCGCCCGATCGTCGCCCCGAAAGGGTCAGCCCTTGAGCAGCTGGCGCGCCATGACGATGCGCTGCACCTGGTTGGTGCCCTCGTAGATCTGGGTGATCTTGGCGTCCCGCATCATCCGCTCGACCGGGTAGTCGCGGGTGTAGCCGTAGCCGCCGAGCAACTGCACCGCGTCGGTGGTGATCTCCATGGCGGCGTCCGAGGCGAAGCACTTGGCCGCCGCGCCGAAGTAGGTCAGGTCGGCGTCGCCCCGCTCGGACTTGCCGGCGGCGGTGTAGGTGAGCTGCCGGGCCGCCTCCAGCTTCATGCCCATGTCGGCGACCATGAACTGGATGCCCTGGAAGTCGGCGACCGGCTTGCCGAACTGCTTGCGCTCCTGGATGTAGCCCTTGGCGTAGTCCAGCGCGCCCTGTGCGATGCCGACCGCCTGCGCGGCGATGGTGACCCGGGTGTGGTCCAGGGTCCGCATGGCGGTGGCGAAGCCGGTGCCCTCGGCGCCGATCATCCGGTCCGCCGGGATCCGGACGTTGTCGAAGTAGACCTCGCGGGTCGGCGAGCCCTTGATGCCGAGCTTCTTCTCCGGCGCGCCGAAGCTCACCCCGGCGTCGGCCTTCTCCACCACGAAGGCCGAGATGCCCTTCGAACGGGCTGTGGGATCCGTCACAGCGAAGACCGTGTAGTACTCCGACACGCCCGCGTTGGTGATCCACCGCTTCACGCCGTTGAGCACCCAGTGGTCGCCGTCCCGGACCGCCTTGGTGGTCATCGAGGCGGCGTCGCTGCCCGCCTCCGGCTCGGAGAGGCAGTAGGAGAACATCGCGTCGCCGGCCGCCACCGGGGTCAGGTACTTCCGCTTCAGCTCCTCGGAGCCGGCCAGGATCAGCGGCATGGTGCCCAGCTTGTTCACCGCCGGGATCAGCGAGGACGAGGCGCAGGCGCGGGCGACCTCCTCGATCACGATGGCCGTGGCCAGTGCGTCCGCGCCGGCGCCGCCGTACTCGACCGGGATGTGCGGGGCGTGGAAGTCGGCGGCCCGCAACGCGTCGTAGGACGCCTTCGGGAACTCACCCGTCTCATCCGCCTCAGCGGCGTGCGGAGCGACCTTCGCCGCACAGACCTCCCGGACCGCCTCCCGGATCGCCTCGTGCTCCTCCGGCAACCGGTAGACGTCGAACGACTGTTCTGCGGGCATGTCAGCCCTCCCCTTTCACCGCTATCATGCGCAGTCTGTGACGCCCGGAGGCCGCCGACTGCCGCAGACTGAAGGATAGCCACCGGGGTTCAGCCGGACCCTACCGGCGGGTAGGCTCGCGCACGAGCGGGGGCGACATGCCACAACTACCCTCACACACGACGACAGAGTTCCCTCGGTGCCGGCCCTGGCGCCCCAGCCGAATGCGACGCGAGGAAGCGCCGCCAGTGCGAGCGGAGAAGACAGGCGTGACGATCCCGTACCCGAACACCCAGCCGATGCCCGCCATCGCCGCGGTGACGCCGCCCTCGGGCGCGGCCCGACCCCGGGTGACCTTCCTGGGCACCGGCTACCTCGGCGCGACGTACGCCATCTGCTACGCCGAGCTGGGCTACGAGGTCCTCGGCTTCGACGTGGACGCGGAGAAGATCGCCAAGCTGAACGCCGGCGAGGTGCCGATCCACGAGCCCGGCCTGGACGAGCTGCTCCGGCGCAACCTGGCCGCCGGCCGGCTCCGGTTCAGCACCGACATCCAGGAGACCGCCGACTTCGGCGACGTGCACTTCATCTGCGTCGGCACCCCGCAGCGGGCCGACGGCATGGGCGCCGACCTGTCGTACGTCGAGGCGTCGGTGACCAGCCTCGCCCAGCACCTGACCCGCAAGGCGCTGATCGTCGGCAAGTCCACCGTGCCGGTGGGCACCGCCGAGTGGGTGGAGCAGCTGGTCGGCAAGCACAGCCCGGCCGACCTGGGCGTCGAGGTGGCCTGGAGCCCCGAGTTCCTCCAGGAGGGCTTCGCCGTCGACGACGTGCTGCGGCCCAACCGGATCGTGGTCGGCGTCAAGAGCGAGTGGGCCAACGGCATGCTCTACGCCGCCCACAAGGGCGTCTTCGACCTGGCCGCCACCGAGGACCGCGAGGTGCCGCTGGTGGTCACCGACTTCGCCACCGCGGAGCTGGTCAAGGTCGCCGCGAACGCCTTCCTGGCCACCAAGATCTCCTTCATCAACGCGATGGCCGAGGTCTGCGAGGCCGCCGGCGGCGACGTCACCCAGCTCGCCCGCTCGATCGGGTACGACCCCCGGATCGGCAACCGCTTCCTCCAGGCCGGCCTCGGCTTCGGCGGCGCCTGCCTGCCCAAGGACATCCGGGCCTTCCAGGCCCGCGCCCAGGAGCTCGGCGCCGGCGAGGCGCTGCGCTTCCTGCACGAGGTGGACCTGATCAACCTGCGCCGCCGGACCCGGGTCATCCAGCTCGCCGCCGACCTGCTCGGCCGCCGCTCCGGCCCGGCGGGCCCGGACCTCTCCGGCACCCGGATCGCCGTGCTCGGCGCCACCTTCAAGCCGAACACCGACGACGTCCGCGACGCCCCGGCCCTCGCCGTCGCCGCGCTGCTCGGCAAGGCCGGCGCCGACGTGCACGTCTTCGACCCGCAGGGCGTGGAGAACGCCCGCCGGTCGGTGCCCGAGCTGACCTACGAGGCGACCATGAACGACGCCGTCAACGGCGCCGACCTGGTCTGCGTCCTCACCGAGTGGGCCGAGTTCCGCAACGCCGACCCGGTCGCCCTGGGCGAGCTGGTCAACGGCCGCAAGGTGGTCGACGGGCGCAACTGCCTGGACTCCACACTGTGGACGCAGGCCGGTTGGGAATACCGCGGCATGGGCCGCCCCTGACCCCGTGAACAGTCGGCCGGCCGGCCGGGGACCTGATCCCCGGCCGGCCGGTTCTTTTTGTTGTCCGGAACGCGCCCGCAACTGTCGAAATCCCGGCCCGGTCAAGGCATGCTGCGACTGGGAGGTCCACCGCACGGGGGGCCGACCGGACGGGAGAGTGTCGTGCAGACCTTCAGGTGCGCCTCGTGCGGGCGGGAGATCAAGCCCGCCGTCGTCTGCCCCCACTGCGGCGCGGACCAGCCACAGTGGGCCGAGCACCTGGCCGAGATCGAGCGCTCGATCGCCGAGATGAAGGCCCGCGACGCCGAGATCGCCCGCGAGCAGCGGCAGATCGCCGCCAAGATGCAGGCCGCCCTCTTCCAGCGGGACATCCTGGCGCACGCCGGCGAGGAACGGATCAAGCAGGCCACCCGGCCCCGCCGGGTGCTGCGCCGCCGGCCCGGCCGCCGCCCGCCGACCGCCACCACCGGCGCGCCGCCCCGGGTGCCCCGCCAGGGCGCCCCGTCGACCGGCCCGGACGACCCGCCCCCGCCGCCACCCCGCAGCCGTCCCCAGTGGCTCGACGCGGACGACCCGGAGCACCCGCCGGAGGCGTCCTCGCGGGAGGTGCAGAACATCCCCCTCGGCCTCGGCGCGCTGCTGCTCGGCGTCGCGGCGGTGGTCTTCGCCGCGGTCGCCACCAGCTCGATGGACGCGCTGGCCCGGCTCGGCGTGCTGCTGGTCGCCACGGTGCTGATGCTGCTCGCCCCGCCGGTGCTGGCCCGGCGCGGGCTCACCTCGACCGCCGAGACGATCGCCGCCGTGGGCCTGCTGCTGGTGCCGCTGGCCGGGTACGCGCTCTGGGCCGTCGACCGGATCGGCGGCGGCACCTCCGGCGCCGCCTTCTCCGGGTCGATCTTCCTGGTCACCACCCTGGTCGCCTTCGGCTACGCGTACGGGACGGGGCTGCGGGCGCCCCGCTTCGCCACCGTGCTGGCCGCCCAGCCGGTGCTGCCGCTGCTGGCGTACGAGCGGATCACCGGGCCGGCCGGCTGGGCGCTGGTGCTCACCGTGGTGGCCGTGGTCGACCTCGCGCTGGCCCGCTCCGCGGTGGTGGTCGAACGCCCGGTCCGGCGGGACCTGCCGGTCGCGCCGCCGGAGCCCGTCCCGCCCCGGCAGCGCGCCGCCGACGACCGGCCCGAGTCGGACCCGGAGGAGTCCCCCGAGGTGGTCGGCGGGGAACCGCCTCCCGGCGCGGAGCCCGTCCCGCCGGCCCGCCCGGTGCCCTGGCTGCGCGAGCTGACCTGGCTGCTGCACGGCGTTGCGGTCGCCGTCGCCCTGGCGTACGCGGTCACCGCCCTGCTGCGCGCCGCCACCGTGCCGGCCGCCGCCGGATCGGGCGCCGTCCTGCTGCTCGCCGCGCTGGTCGGGCTGGCCGGCACGCTGGTGCTGCGCCGCCCGCCGCTACCGGACGTGGGCGCCGGCATCGTCACCCTCGCGGTGATCGGCGCGCTGGGCCGGGTCGCCTCGGTCGCCTTCCCCGGCCGGTCGCTGCTGCTCATCGCCGCGATCATCGCGCTCACCGGGTTCGCCGTCCGGGGCGTACCGGAGGCGGCCCGTCGGGGTCCGCAGCTCGCCTCGGCGGTGGCGCTCACGGTCAGCGGCATGGTGGTGGCCGGCGGCGCGCTGCGCGCCGGGCTGGCCCCGGTCCACGCCGCGCTGCCCGCCTGGTCGGCGGACCTCAGCGGCTGGCACGCCGAGCTGGCGGCGGCGGTCGGCCCGACCGGCTGGCAGCTCGCCGCCAGCGCCCTGCTGCTCACCGTCGCCGCGGTGGTCGCCCTGCCGGCGGAGATCCGGCGCGAGTTCGCGGTGGTCGGGGCGGCGCTGACCGCGCTCGCCGTGCCGGCCTCGCTCGGGCTGGGCTGGGCGACCGCCTGCTGGCCGATGCTGCTGACCGCGGTGGTCATCGGCGTGCTCGGGCTCACCGCCGGCACCGAACGCGCCGCGGTCGCCCACGCGGTGACCGCCGCCGGGCTGGGGCTGATCGGGGCCGGGGCCGCGCTCGCCCGGCCCGCGCTGACCGCCGCCGCGCTGACCCTCCTGTTCCTGGCCGGCGCGCTGGTCTCGCTGGCGCCCCGGGTCCGGATCGCCGCCGCCGCCGCGGACACCGTCTGCGCCTGGGCCGCCGGCGGGGCGGCGTTCGCGTTCCCCGGCGCGGTGGCCGCGTTCGTCGCCGCCACCGTGCCGACCGCGCCGACCCTCACCCCCGCGAACCTGCGCGAGGTCACCGTCCCGATCCTGGCGGCGAGCTTCCTCGGCGTCTGCGTCACGCTCGGCTACGCCGCCCTCGTCCAGGTCGCGCAGCGGCGCCTCAGCGTGCCGCACGCGCTCGGCACCGTGCTCGGCGCGGTGGCGGTCGCGGCGGCCGGTTTCGGCGCGCCGGGCGCCACCACGGCCGACGCCTGGGTGGGCGGGCTGCTGCTGGTCGCCGCCGCGCTGCTGGCGCTGGCCCCCCGGATCGACGCCGGTCGCCGCGCCGACCTGTCCCTCGACGGATCCGACCTGGCCCTCGCCGCCACCACGGTGGCGCTCATCGCCACCCTGGCCAGGATCGCCGCCGTGCTCGCCCCCGGCGGCCAACTCGTGGTGGCCGCCGCGCTGGTGACCATGGTCGCCGTCGCCGCCCGGGCGATGCCCGAGGAGTGGCGGCGCGGGCCGGTCCTCGGCATCACGGTCGGCGGCACGCTGATCGGCCTGATCGCGGCGTGGAGCGCGCTGCGCGGCGGGGTCGGCGTGCTGGCCACGCCGGGCCCGATCTGGGCCGGCGACCTGAGCGGCTGGCCCGCCGCGCCGACCGGCGGGTCCACCTGGCAGGCGCCGGTCGCGCTGGCGCTGCTGGCCGTGGCCGCCGGCATCCTGCTGCCGCCGCCCTGGAAGTACGACGTCTCCGGCGCGGCCGCCGTGCTCGCCACCATCGGCGCGCCGGCCGCGTTCGACCTGCCCTGGTGGTCGCCGGTGCTGGTGGGCGCCATGGTCGCCACCGTCTTCGGCATGGCGGCGGTGGCCGCGGCCGACCCGCGGGCGGCGCTCTCCCGGGCCACGGTGGCCGGGGTGGTCGCCCTGCACGCCGCCGGCGCCGGGCTGGTCCGCCCCTGGACCACCGCGCTGGCGCTCGGCAGCATCGCGCTGATCGGGGTGACGGTGGCCGCGCTGGCCCGGACGCTCGCGCCGGCGCTGGTCGAGGACGTCCGCACCGAGGGGATGCCGCCGCACCTCGTGCAGATCGGCGGCGCGGCGGCCGGCGCCGCGCTGCTCGCCCTGCCCGGGGCGGTGGCCGCCCTGGCCGCCGAGTACGGCCGGCCCCCGCAGGTGGTGCTCACCGCGGCGCTGGCCGCGTCCAGCATCGGCCTGGCCGCGGTGGCGGCGGCCCGCCGGCAGATCCCGCAGTACCTCCCGTACGCGAGCGTGGCCGTGGTGGGGGGCGCGACGGTCAGCGCGGCCGCCGCCGTGATCACCCACCTCCCGGCCGGGGTGTACGCCGCCGCGGCGGCGCTGCTCGGCGTGCTCGCCGAGCTGATCCGGGCCGCCACCGTCCCGCCGGTCGGCTCGGCCCAGCCGGTGCGCCGCTGGTCGGTGCTGCTCAACGGGGCGCTGCGCCGGGCGCCGGACGATCCGACCGAGCTGCGCTGGCGGGTCAGCCCGGCGGCCGGGGCGCTCGCCGCGGCGGCGCTGCCCACCGCCCTGGCCCTGGCCACCCTGGCGCCGGCGCTGGTGGTGGCGCTGGTCGAGCCGCTCACGGTGCTGTCCCGGATCTGGCAGGGGCCGCCGCCGGAACTGCTCACCCCGCCACCCGAGGCGGTGGACCCGACCCACGTGCTGACCGCGCTGCTGCTCACCGCGACGGCGGCGCTCGCCGCCACCGGGTTCAGCGGCGGCCGGCGGTCCCGGGCCGTGCCGGTGATCCTGCCCGGGGCGGCCGTCACGCTGCTGATCACCCCGGTGGCGCTCGGCCGCGGCTGGCCGGTGACCGCGCTGGCCGGGCTGGCCGTCTTCACCGTCTCGATGCTGGGCCTGGCGCTCACCCCGCCGCCGCCGATGGCCGAACCGGCCCGCTCGATCCGGGTGGCCCGGGTGCTGGTGTTCGCCATCGGGCTGGCCGCCGGGAACGCCGGGCTCGCCGGGAGCCTCGCCACCCGCGAGCTGACCCTCTTCACGCTGGGCGGCGCGGTCGGCGTGGGCGCGGTCGCCGCGCTCTTCGGCACCACCCAGCGGGCCCGCATCCTCGGCTGGCTCTTCGCCTCGCTGATGGCCCAGCTCTTCGTGCTCACCCTCGGCCTGGTGGCCGGGCTCGCCGCGGTCTGGTCCGCGTTCGGCGTGCTGGCGGTCGGGGCGGCGCTCCAGGTCTTCGCCGCCGCCCTCCCCCGGCTGCGCCGGCCGGAGGCCTACCGGGAGGCGGCCACCGTGGAGTGGAGCGGCCACGCGGCGGCGCTCATCGCGCTGGCCCTGGCGTACGACTCGCCCCGGCACATCGCCGCGCTGCTGGCCGCCTGGGGCGCCGTCCTCGGGGTGGCGGCCAGCCGCCCGGGCCGGCGGCCGATCGAGCGGAACCTGCTGTTCTGGGCCGTGGTGATCTGCGAGATCAGCGCCTGGTGGATCCTCATGCGGGTGGCCGACGTGGCGCTGCCCGAGGCCTACACCCTGCCGTTCGCCGCGCTCGCCCTGCTGGTCGGGGTGCTGCAACTGCGCCACCGGCCCGACCTGTCGAGCTGGGTGGCGTACGGGCCGGCGCTGGTCGCCGCGTTCCTGCCGACGCTGGCGATCGTGCTGGCCACCGAGTCCAGCATGCTGCGCCAGGTGCTGCTGCTGCTCGGTGCCGTCGCGGTGCTGATCTTCGGCTCGACGAGCCGGCAGCAGGCGCCGGTGATCGTGGGCGCCACGGTCACCGCGATCGCCGCGGTGCACGCGCTGATCAGCCTCGGCCCGTGGCTGGTGCTGATCCCGGTCGGCTTCGTCCTGCTCGTGCTCGGCGCGAGCAACGAGCGCCGCCGCCGCGCCCAGGAACGACTCCAGACGGCGCTGCGCGGAATGAGATGAAAACGGAGGGGTGGGCGCTCGCCGTCGGGGGCGGGCGGAGGGTGCCGGGTCCCCGGATCAGCTGAGCGAGGCGCGGAGGGCCTTCTCCTTCTCGGCGACCAGGTCTTCCAGGCTCGCCTGGTAGGCGGCCATCCGGTCGCGCAGCGCCGGGTCGGACGCGCCCAGGATGCGCACGGCGAGCAGCCCGGCGTTGCGGGCGTTGCCGATCGACACCGTGGCCACCGGCACGCCGGCCGGCATCTGCACGATGGAGAGCAGCGAGTCCATGCCGTCGAGGTACTTCAGCGGCACCGGCACGCCGATCACCGGCAGTGGGGTGACCGAGGCGACCATGCCGGGCAGGTGCGCGGCCCCGCCCGCCCCGGCGATGATCACCTTGACGCCGCGGTCCGCTGCGGACCGGCCGTACTCGATCATCTTGACCGGGGTACGGTGCGCCGACACCACGCCGACCTCGTAGGGCACGCCGAACTCGTCCAGCACCTCGGCGGCGGCCTTCATGGTCGGCCAGTCCGAGTCGCTACCCATGATCAGCCCGACGGTGCTCACGCTGGTCTGCCTTTCGTTCGCGACTGCGGGGCTCGCAAGCTCACTCCTCGCGCTCACTGGTTCCCTCGCGCAGCCAGCGGGCGGCCCGCGCCGCCCGGGCCCGTACGTCGTCCAGATCGGTGCCGAGCACCGTCACGTGCCCGATCTTGCGGCCCGGGCGCACCTGCTTGCCGTACAGATGGACCTTGGCCCCGGGTTCGGCGGCGAACAGGTGGTGCAGCCGCTCGTCGACGGACATGCCGCCCGGCTCGCCGCCGAGCACGTTCGCCATCACCACGACCGGCGCGGTGAGCGACGTGTCACCCATCGGGTAGTCGAGCACGGCCCGCAGGTGCTGCTCGAACTGGGAGGTCCGGGCCCCCTCGATGGTCCAGTGCCCGGAGTTGTGCGGCCGCATGGCCAGCTCGTTCACCACCAGCCCGGTGGGCGTCTCGAACAGCTCCACGGCGAGCAGGCCGACCACGCCGAGCGCGGTGGCCAGGTCGATGGCGAGCTGCTGCGCGGCGACCGCCCGCTCCTCTGGCAGGTCGGGCGCCGGGGCGAGCACCTCGACGCAGATGCCGTCCCGCTGCACCGTCTCCACCACCGGATAGGCGGCGACCTGCCCGAACGGCGAGCGGGCCACCTGCACGGCCAGCTCGCGGCGCAGCGCCACCCGCTCCTCGACGATCAGCGGGGTGCCCCCGGCGAGCAGGGTGGTGGCCAGCTCAGCGGCCTCGGTGGCGTCGGCCACCATCCAGACGCCCCGGCCGTCGTAGCCGCCGCGGGCGGCCTTGAGCACCACGGGCCAGCCGATCTCCGCGCCGAACGCCACCAGGTCGGCCGGGGCCGCCACGGGACGCCAGGCCGGGTTCGGCGCGCCCAGCTCACCGAGCCGCTCGCGCATCACCCGCTTGTCCTGCGCGTGCACCAGCGCCTCGGCCGGCGGGAAGAGCTTCACGCCCTCCTCGGTCAGGGCGCGGATGTGCGCGTTGGGCACGTGCTCGTGGTCGAAGGTGACCACGTCGCAGCCCTTGGCGAAGGTGCGCAGGGCGGCGAGGTCGGTGTGGTCGCCGTACTGGACGTCGGCGGCGACCAGGGCGGCGCCGTCGTCCGGGGCGATGGCGAGCACGCGCAGCGACTGGCCGAGGGCGATGGCGGCCTGGTGGGTCATCCGGGCCAGCTGGCCACCGCCCACCATGCCGACGACAGGCAGTCCGGTACGGGAATCCATAGCGCCGCCAGCCTATCGGGGCGGCGGCCGGCGCCGGCCCGGAGGGCGGCCCCGTCCCACCAGGGCGCGCGAAGGGCTTCGCCAGGTCGCCGCGGTGGCCGGGAGCCGCGAGCGGTGGGTCAGCTCGTCGTGGAGATGGCGATCCGGCGCGGGGCGCGGGCGAGCTCCCGGGCCGTGGTCCGGGCGATCAGCAGCGAGCCGAACACCGTCGGGGCGAGCCAGGCGACCAGGTGCCCGCCGGTCATCTGCACGGCGAACCCGGTGACGAAGGCGATCACCGTGCTGCCCATCAGGTTGAGGTGCCAGATCCGCCAGCCCCGGCCGCCGAGCACGCGCGGCCGGCGCCGGGCGAACCAGAGCCCGCCGACCAGCCAGCCGAGGGTGAGCGCGCCGAGCACGGCCAGCCCCCACAGGCGCGCCGGGTCGTAGGCGAAGAGCCCGAAGGCGCTGAGGCCGAGGCCGACGGCGGCGCCCGCGTAGACCCGGCCGAGCAGGGTGTGCCGGCCGCGCCGCTTCGGCGCGAGCAGCACGGGCAGGGCGAGCAGCAGCCCCGTGGTGCCGCTGACGGCGTGGATCACGACAAGAACGGTGTGCACGGGTCCCCCTCCCGCGACATCCCAATGTGGGAGGTCGATGCCCTCAGCATCGGACCTGACACAATGGGATGTCAAGGAGATTCGCGAAGGAGAACCGACCGATGCCGGACCGGCCGCTGAACGCCACCGCCGCCTCCCTGCTGGGCTTCCTGCACGACGGCCCGATGACCGGCTGGGACCTGGTCACGGTCGCGCAGCAGCGGATCGGGGCGTTCTGGTCGCTCACCCAGAGCCAGGTCTACCGGGAGCTGACCGCGATGGCGGGCGCCGGACTGGTCCGGGCCGGCGAGCGGGGCCGCCGGGACCGGCAGCCGTACGAGATCACCGAGGCGGGGCGCCGGGCGTTCGCCGAGTGGGCGGCCCGTCCCCCGGCGGACGAGACGATCCGCTTCCCGCTGCTGCTGACCGTGCTCTTCGGCCGGCACCTGCCGCCGGAGCGGCTCGCCGGCTACCTCGGCGCGCACCGGGCCGCGCACGCCGCCCGGCTCGCCGACTACCAGGCCGCCGCGGCCGCGCTGCCCCCGGAGGCGGACGAGATCGAACCGTACGCGGTGGCCACGCTGCGCTTCGGGCTGGCGTACGAGCGGGCGGTGCTGGAGTGGTTCGACGCGCTGCCCGAGCCGCTGCGCCCGACGGCCGGGGGCGAGGAGCCGGTCAGCTGAGCCGGGCGACGAGGTCCTCGACCGTGGTGACCGGGCGGTCGCAGACGAACCCCCGGCAGACGTACGCGGTGGAGTGCCCGCCCAGCGCCGGCCGGTCGGCCAGCAGCGGCACGCCCGGCTGGTCGGCGCGGCCCGCCACCAGCACGGCCCCGGGCGGGGCGTGCCGGAGGGCGGCGGCCACCAAGGGGTCGCCCACCGGGTCCTCGGTCACCACCGCGATCTCATAGGGCCCGGAGAGCAGCGCCTCGCCGACCGTGGCCGCGTAGCCGGTGAACCGGGCGTGCCGGCCGACGATCGGCGCGACCGTCGACAGGGCCGCCTCGGCCGCCTCCCGGTAGCGGGTCTCCCCCGTCAACGCCGTGTAGGCCACGAGTGCCGCGACGATCGCCGAGCGGCCGGCCGGGGTGGCGTTGTCGGTCGGGTCCGCCGGCCGGGTGACCAGGCGCTCGGCGTCGTCGGCGGTGTCGTAGAAGCCGCCGTCCGGTGCGGCGAACCGGGCCAGCGCCACGTCGAGCAGCTGCCCGGCCAGGACGAGCCAGCGCCCCTCGCCGGTGAGCTGGTGCATCGCGCAGAACGCCTCGGCCACGCAGCCGTAGTCCTCGAGCACGCCGGCCGGCTCGCCGACCATCTTGTCCCGGGAGACCCGGCGCAGCCGGCCGTCCACCACGTGCACGGCCGCCAGGTGCTCGGCGGCGTCGCGCATCGCGCCGTCGGCCACGATGGTGACGCCCTCCATGAGGTTGGCGTCCTCGTCGTCGGGGGACGCGTAGAGCGCCGCGACCTGCTGGAACTCGGCGATCGCGGTGATCGCCAGCCCGTTCCAGGCGGCCACCACCTTGTCGTCCCGGGCCGGCTGGGGGCGGGTGTCCCGGGCGGCCAGCAGCCGGCCCACCACCTCCTGCCACCGCCGGCGCACCGCAGGGTCGGCGTCGTCCACGTCCCGAGCCAGCCTCAGCACGCTGGTGCCGTGTTCGAAGGTGCCCTGCTCGGTCACCCCGAACAGGTCGGCGGCGAAGCGGCCGTCCTCCTCGCCGAGCACCTCGACCAGTTGGGCCGGGGTCCAGACGTAGGTGAGCCCCTCGACGCCCTCGGTGTCGGCGTCCAGCGCCGAGGCGAAGCCCTCGCCGGCCCGGTGCAGCTCGTCGGCGAGGAACCGGGCCGTGTCGCGGGCCACCCGCCGGGCCAGCCGGTCCCCGGTGAGCCGCCAGAGCTGGGTGTAGACCCGCAGCAGCAGGGCGTTGTCGTAGAGCATCTTCTCGAAGTGCGGCACCGTCCAGTGCCCGTCCACGGAATAGCGGGCGAAGCCGCCGGCGAGCTGGTCGTGCAGGCCACCGCGGGCCATCGCCTCGCAGGTGTGCCGGACGATCTCCAGGCTCCGCGGTGATCCGGTGCGCCGGTGGTGCCGGAGCAGGAACAGCAGGTTCATGTGCGGCGGGAACTTCGGCGCCCCGCCGAAGCCGCCGTTCGTCTCGTCGTACTCGGTGGCGAGCTGGTCGGCGGCGGCGTCCAGCAGCTCGGCGGTGAGCGGGGCGGTCAGGCCGCCCACGGCCTGCGCGCCGCCGATCGCCTCGACCACGGCGGCGCCCTGGCGGAGCACCGCCTCGCGCTGGTCGCGCCAGGCGGTGGCGACGGAGCCGAGCAGCCGGATGAAGTTCGCCCGCGGGAAGTAGGTGCCGCAGAAGAACGGCGTGCCGTCCGGGGTGGCGAAGACCGTCATCGGCCAGCCGCCCTGGCCGGTCATCGCCTGGGTGGCGGTCATGTAGACCGCGTCGACGTCGGGCCGCTCCTCCCGGTCCACCTTGACGCAGACGAAGTCGTCGTTCATGAGCTGGGCGACGCCCTCGTTCTCGAACGACTCGTGCGCCATCACGTGACACCAGTGGCAGGCCGCGTAGCCGACCGAGATGAGCACCGGCACGTCGCGCCGCTTCGCCTCCGCGAACGCCTCGTCGCACCAGGGCCACCAGTCGACCGGGTTGTCGGCGTGCTGGAGCAGGTAGGGCGAGGTGGCATCGGCGAGTCGGTTCACCCGACGACCATAACCACCTTCGGCGCCCGCCGCCGCCGGTCGCCCTTCCCCGGCCCGGGTCACGTGACCCGGGCCGGGGACCGGATCAGGCCGGCATCAGGCGTACGGTCGTCGGGCCGCTGTCGACCTGGACGTGCTCGTCGTAGAAGGGGTCCCGGCCCTCGACCCGCGCCGTCACCTCCGCGTCGCCCGGTCGGAGGCGGGGACCGTCCACCGGGGCGGTCGTCGCCGTCCACTCCACCGCCTGGTCCGGTGCGCACTGCACGCCGATGGCCTCGAACCAGATCCGGACACGACCCTGGGTGACCGCACCGTAGATGCTCAGGGTGGCCGCCTGGCGGCAGGTCAACGTCCCGTGCACGGTGGTCGTGCCGTCCTTCGGCGCGATGACGGCGGTGTCCGCCACCGTGGCCCGGGGGTCCAGCAGCGGCGGGGCGGGCGGGTTGGTGAGGTGGACCTCTCCGCGGGCCGGCACCGACGCGCCGTCGCAGTACACCTCGAAGCTGGCGTCCAGCTTCTCCATGTAGCCGTACGGAGCGAAGACCACATCGGTGATGGTGAACGAACCGAGGCTCTCGTCACACGGGCCGGTGGGGCCCACGAGAGTCAGCCCGGGGTTCGGCCCGGGCCACGGGTAGCCCAGCGCGTCCGTGTACGTGCCCGGCGCGAGCGGCCGGTCCGGGCCGGAAACCAGGATGAGGTTCCAGCCACCGAACACCCTGACGGTGATCTCCTGATCGTGCCCCGACAACCGCATCTCGTTACCCGCCCCGGTCGAGTAGGCGTACGAGTTGCCGCCGGTGAGCGGCTCCCCCGCCTCGCCCGAGACCGTGAAGGTGCCCGCGGCGGGAACCTCCCGCGGCTCCGCCTGGGCGGGCGTGGAGACGACCAGGCCGGCCGCGCCGGCCAGCAGACACACGGCCGCCGCGAGCAGCGGTCGTCGCCCGAACCTACGCATGTATCCTCCCCCGAAGTGGACTGTCGGGCGACGCGTGCCGATGCGTTGCCCGAGCCGAGGGTATGGCGTTCGGACGCTCTCCCGCTGTCCCGCTCCGCGGTCTGTCGACGACCCGACCCACGCCCGGTCGGACCATCGTCAGCCGACCTCATTCGCCCCGGTCCGTCGATTGTGGTCTGAGGGCCGGTCACCGGTGGCCCCGTCGCGGGCTCTGGGCCGCCCGGATCCCGGTCGGGCTGATTCCCCGCCGGGTCATCCGTACCCGGGCATCCCAGGGCCTTTCGGTGTTCATGTTTATCTATTTCCATATGTGCATGCCGGTGACCGTCGCCGGCCTCGGAGGAGGTAGGCATGCAGAGACTCCGTGCCCTGTCGGCACCCACGTCCGTCGCGGTGCTCGCCGCGATGTTCGCCGCCGGGCCCGCGTCGGCCGCGGTGGACCCGGGTACCCGCTTCTCGGCCACCACGGGCGTCGGGATCCACAACGCGTACGAGCGCGGCACCTACCCCTACCTGGCCCAGGCGCTCGATGCCCGGCCCGGGCTCATCGAGCTGGACGTCTGGCCGGACGTGCTGACCCGGCAGTGGCGGGTCAGCCACTCCAATCCGCTCGGCAACGACAACAACTGCGTGGCCGCCACCAGCGCCGCCCAGCTCTACGGCGGCACCCGCAACCGGAACCTGGAGCACTGCCTGGACGACATCCGGCTCTGGCTGGGCGCGCACCCCGCCGCCGGCCCGCTGGTCCTCAAGCTGGAGCTGA
This sequence comes from Micromonospora sp. NPDC004540, assembly GCF_040610095.1. Lineage (NCBI taxonomy): Bacteria > Bacillati > Actinomycetota > Actinomycetes > Micromonosporales > Micromonosporaceae > Micromonospora > Micromonospora sp. NPDC004540. The sequence continues at coordinate 38,796 of NZ_JBEXLR010000033.1, read as the reverse complement.
AGACGGGCTTCAGCGGCCGGACCGGGCAGGGACCGGCCCAGCTCGACGCCGTGCTCGCCGCCCGCCTCGGCGACCGGGTGTTCCGCCCGGCCGACCTGCGCGCCGGTCACCCCAGCCTGGACGCCGCCGCCCGCGCCGACGCCTGGCCCAGCCGGGCGCAGCTCGCCGGCAAGGTGATCGTCGAGCTGATCCCTGGCACGGTCGAGGAGGGCAACCCGACCGACACCCTCTGGACCGACGTCGAGTACGCCCGCCACCTGGCCGGCCTCGCGGCTGCCGGCACGCTGGGCACCGCCCGCGCCTTCCCGGCCGTGCACCGGGCACAGGCCGGCGACCCGCGCAGCCGGTACGGCGACGCGAGCCTGCGGCCCTGGTTCGTGCTCTTCGATGGCGACGCCACCGCGTACGTCACCGGGGGCGTCGACACCGCCTGGTACGACGCCAACCACTATCTGCTGGTGATGACCGACGCGCAGAACGTCCCGCCGGCGGTGGGCGCGGGCGACGCCGAGGCGGCGGCGGCCCGGGTGGCCGAACTGGCCCGGGCCCACGCCAGCATCGCCTCCGCCGACTGGTCGGCCCTGCCCAGCGTCCTCAACGACGTGCTGCCCCGCGGCTGAGCCCGAGGCCGGTCCGCGCCGTCGGGGCAGGCGACCCCGGCGGCGCGGGACGGTCAGGAGGCGCCGTCGGCGCGGAGCGGGAAGACGTTGCCGCGCGCGGTGTCCAGCAGCGACCCGAGCACCGCGCCGATCTTGTCGGCCGGCATCGGCTTGAAGAAGTGGTAGCCCTGGGCGGCGGTGCAGCCCAGCTCGGCCAGGGCGGTCCGCTGCTCGGCGGTCTCCACGCCCTCGGCCACCACCCGCAGCCCCAGCTCGTGGGCGAGCCCGACCGTGGTCCGCACGATCGCAGCCGCCTCCGGCGAGTCGGCCATCCGGATCACGAAGGAACGGTCCACCTTCAACTCGTCCACCGCGATCCGGGTCAGGAAGGTCAGCGACGAGAACCCGGTGCCGAAGTCGTCGACGGCGAGCTGCACGCCCATCGAGCGGAGGGTGGCCAGCACCTCGTCGATGACCTCCAGCTCGCTCATCACCACCGTCTCGGTGATCTCCAGGACCAGCCGGTGCGGCGGGACCTGGTGCCGACGCAGCGCCTCGCCGATCTCGGCCGGCAGCCGCGGGTCGAGCAGGCTGCGCGCCGACAGGTTCACCGAGATCGGGATGTCCAGCCCCTCGCGCGCCCAGCCGGCCGCCACCGCCAGGGCCTTGTCCAGCACGTAGCGGGTGAAGCTGCCGAGCTGCTCGCTGTTCTCCACCGGCCGGATGAAGTCCGCCGGGCTGAGCCAGCCCCGGCGCGGGTGCCGCCAGCGGATCAGCGCCTCCACCCCGGTCGGGGCGCCGGTGGTCAGGTCCACCGCCGGCTGCAACGCCAGCACGAGCTGGTCGTCGGCCTCCAGGGCCTCCCGCAGCTCCGCTAGGAGCGCCAGGTGGTCGGTGCTCGCCGCGTCGCGCGAGCTGTCGTACGCGGCGACGCTGCCGCCCTCTTTCGCCTGGTACATGGCGATGTCGGCCCGGCGCAGCAGCTCGGTCAGGTCGGCGGTGCCCGCGTCGGCGACCACCACGCCGACCGCCACCTCGACCGACATGCGCACCCCGGCCACCTCGGTCGGCGCGGCCAGCCGCTCGGCGATCTCCCGGGCCTGGCGCAGCGCGTACGCCAGCGGGGCGGTCCGGTCGTCGACCACCGGGACCGTGGTCAGCAGCAGGGCGAACTCGTCGCCGCCGAGCCGCCCGAGCAGGTCACCCGGACGGGCCATGGTGGCCAGCCGGCTCGCGGCCAGCCGCAGCAGCTGGTCGCCGGCCGCGTGCCCGAGCGTGTCGTTGACCTCTTTGAACTGGTTGATGTCGAGCAGCAGCAGCGCCACCGGGTGGTCGTGTGCGCGCTGCCGCAACGCCTGGTCGCCCTTTGCCAGCAGGGCGGCCCGGTTGAGCAGTCCGGTGAGCTGGTCGTGCACCGCCTCGTAGGACGAGCGGGCGGTGACCAGCCGCAGCTCGCGGTGGGTCGCGGCGTCGTGCAGGGCGGCGGCCAGCGCGTCGCCGAACGCCGCGACGCCGTCCCGTTCCCGGGCCGTGGGCGGGGCGGACCGGGGGAACCGGACCCGCAGCTGGCCGACCTCGGAGCTGCCCACGGTGAGCCGCCGGACCAGCTCGTGCTCGCCCGACCCGGTGGCCACCGGTGGCTCCACCTCACGGTCGCGCACCTGGGCGCCGGTGTCCGCCCGGTAGCGGCGCCAGCGGCCGTCGCCCCGGGCAACGTCCACCTCGACCAGCTCGGCGCCGAACAGGGTGAGCGCCCCGGTCACCGCGGCGGTCGCCACGCCCCGCTCGTCGAGTTGGTTGAGCGCGGCGGTGGCCTCGGCGAACCTCCGCCAGGTGCGCCGCTCCTGGTCGGCCCGGAGCCGGTGCCGGTAGGTCTGCTGGAGCAGCCACAGCGGCGGGGGCAGGAGCAGCAGCCACCGTGGGTCGAGCTCCAGCAGGGTGACCACCACCAGGCCGACCGCCACGTTGCCGACGAACATGAGCAGCTTGCCGCGGAGCGCGGCGAGCAGCGGCGGCCCGATCGGGATGCCGTGCAGCAGGGCGAGACCGGCGCCGCCCAGCCAGGCGGTGGTGAGCAGGTAGACCACCGCGCCGGCGGTCAGCGCGAGGGCCAGTTCGGGGGTGAGCGCGGCGAGCAGGGGCCGGCCGAGCGCGCTGGCGACCGCGGCGGCGAGCGCGGTGGCGGCGCTGACCGAACCGGCGATCCGGATCAGCTCCAGCGCGGACCGGCGGTCGGCGACCAGGGACATCGTGGTCCACGCGGCCCCGGCGCCGAGCAGGGCCGCGGCCGGCAGCCAGCCGGCCGGTACGAGGTAGAGGCAGACAACGAGGGCCGCCTCGCCCCAGGTGATGCTGACCATGCCCGAGGCGGTGCGGAAGCGCAGCCGGGCGAGCTGGGCCACGGCGAACGCGACGACGGCGAGGCCGAACCGGACGAGCCCGGGCAGCCGGTCGTCCGGCGGCAGGTGCGTCGGAACGGTGAGGCCGACGACGGCGGCCACCATCGCGGTGACCGCGATGGCGGCGGTCAGCAGGAGGACTCCGACCGGCGTGCCGCGCAGGCCCAGCCGATCAGGGGGTTCGCCGGCCCGACCGGAGGTCACGGACCCACCCCGTCGGACGGCGGGCCGAGGGCATGGTCGGGGGCGGTTGCTGCCATCGACATCGGCGCCCCCCTTCCGCGCACGGCTCGGGGCCTGTTCGATCCCCCCGGCGGAAGGCTAAGCCAAAGCCGGTGGTCGCAACAGGGGTCGACGACCGGCTTCGGCGTGATTCACGCGCTGTTCAGCCGTTCCGGCGCTGCTCGGAGCCGTTGGGGGCGTTCGTCGGCGATTCCTGCGCGGTGGTCCCGTCTGTCGGATCGGCGACTGTCGCGTCGGTCCGGCCCGGCTCGGCCGGACCGCCCTGCTGCGGGAACCGGTCGGGCAGCCGGCGCAGCCGGGCGTTCATGTTGCGGATCAGCAGGACGGTGGCGGTGGCCAGCAGCACGATGAGGAAGAGGCCCATCGGGCCGGCCAGACCACCCGTACGGGTGTCACCGAAGTTGTTCTCCGCGAGCACCTGGGCGGCGGTCAGCATGGTGTTCCTCCGATGTGCGGCTGAGGACCAGCGTAGCCCGCCGGGGAATCAGCGGGCATGGCACGTCTCGCGCACCCCGGCGAAGAGGTCGGACTCGGGCAGCGGGCTGTCGACCAGCGAACGGGCGAGCTGGAAGTCCTCGGTCGGCCAGGCGCGCTGCTGGAGGTCCATCGGCACCTGGAACCAGAAGCCGTCCGGGTCGATCTGGGTGGCGTGGGCGCGCAGCGCGTCGTCGCGGACCGGGAAGTATTCGGCGCACTCGACCCGGGTGGTGATCCGCCCACCCTTGTCGGCACGATCCTCCCAGCGCTTCATCCACTCGCCGTACGGCGACTCCAGGCCGGCGGCGAGCATCGCCTCGTGCAGCGCCATGATCTTGGCCCGCGAGAAGCCCACGTCGTAGTAGAGCTTCAGCGGCTGCCACGGCTCGCCCAGCTCCGGGTGACGGTCCGGGTCCCCGGCGGCCTCGAAGGCGGCCACGGCCACCTTGTGGGTCATGATGTGGTCGGGGTGCGGGTAGCCGCCCTCCTCGTCGTACGTGGTGACGACGTGCGGGCGGAACTGGCGCATGAGCCGCACCAGCGGGGCGGCCGCGACGTCGACGTCCTCCAGGGCGAAGCAGCCCTCCGGCAGCGGCGGCAGCGGGTCGCCCTCGGGCAGCCCGGAGTCGACGAAACCGAGCCAGGCCTGCTCGATGCCGAGGATGGCCCGGGCCGCGTCCATCTCGGCGCGGCGGATGTCGCCGATGTTGGCCCACACGTCGGGCCGGTCCATCTTGGGGTTGAGCACGCTGCCCCGCTCGCCGCCCGTGCAGGTGACGACCAGGACATCCACCCCCTCGGCGACGTATTTCGCCATGGTGGCGGCGCCCTTGCTCGACTCGTCGTCGGGATGGGCGTGCACCGCCATGAGCCGCAGCTGCTCTGCCACCTTCGGCGCTCCTCGTCTGTGCCCACCGGGCCCGGCCCGCCCGGGCCCGCCCGGCTGAACTGCCGGAATCTCCCCCGTGCCCGCGAAAGCCCCCGTGCTGGCCGGTCGGCGGCGGGGCCGACCTGCCATCCTTGACTCAGCGCCGGGCTGGGAAGATGGACTCTGCCATTCTTGCCGATGCCGCCGACAACAACGCCAGGAGATACCCGCCGGTGAGCGAGACGCACGCCACAGTCGCACCGGGTACACCGGTCTTCCCGCCCGGCCGCTACGGCCGCCGCCGGGAGCCGGGGCGCCGCCGTCCCCTCCTGCTCGTGCTGGTGGCGGCCGTCCTGCTGGCGCTGCTCGGGCTGGTCAGCGCCCGGCTCTACGGCCAGTACGGCGACCCCGACTACCGCGCCGAGGTGATCACCTACACCGGGATCACCGACTCCCGGGTGGTGGTCGAGTTCCGCGTCACCGTCCCGAAGGGCGGCTCGGCGACCTGCCTGCTGCGGGCGCGCTCCCACGACGGCGCCGAGGTGGGCCACGTCGAGGCCACCGTGACGGCCGCGCCCGGCGAACGGCACGTCCGGACCCGGCAGGAGGTGCCAACCACGGCCCGCCCCTTCATCGGCGAGGTACTGCGCTGCCGACCAGCCGGCTGAGCCGGGAGCCGGCGAGCCGCCGGCACACGCACCCCGGGTCCCACAGCCGGCACCCGGGGTGATCGGCGACACCCTGACGTGCCCGGCACTGGTAACTTGGTAGTTCACCTGTCAGCCAGTCCGCACCAACGAGGAGTTCGCCTGTGTCCACCAATGACAACGAGGCGCCCGCCACCTGGCTGTCCCAGGACGCATACGACCGCCTGAAGGCCGAGCTCGACGAGCACATCGCCAACCGGCCGGTCATCGCCGCCGAGATCAACGCCCGGCGCGAGGAGGGCGACCTGCGGGAGAACGGTGGCTACCACGCCGCCCGCGAGGAGCAGGGCAAGGCGGAGGGTCGCATCCTCTACCTGAAGGAACTGCTCCGCACGGCCAAGGTCGGCGAGGCGCCGACCGCCGATGCGGTGTCCCCCGGCATGGTCGTGACGATCTACTTCGACGACGACGCCGACGACACGGAGACCTTCCTGCTCGGCTCCCGCGAGATCGCCTCCACGACCGACCTCACCGTCTACAGCCCCGAGTCCGCGCTCGGCAAGGCGATCCTGGGCGGCAAGGCGGGCCAGACCTGCACCTACACGGCCCCCAGCGGGGCCGACATCAAGGTGACGGTCGTCAAGTTCGAGCCGTTCTCCGGCTAGCCGCCAACCGGACCCGCGCCGGACGGCTCGGGTCCCGACCCGACCGAGGCTGACAGGCTCCTCGGACCCGAGCCACACCCCGACCGCCCCGACCGGCACCGTCCGGCCGGGGCGGTCGCGTCTGCGCCGCTCACCCCTCGCCGGCGAAGACCACCTGGTAGCCGCTGGCCCGCAGGGCGCTGATCAGGGTGTCCGAGTGCTCCACGCCGCGGGTTTCCACCGAGAGCGCCACCTCCACCTCGCCGAGCCGCAGGTGCGGGTTGGCCCGCTGGTGCACCACGTCGACCACGTTGGCCCGGTGCTCGGCGATCTCGCCGAGCAGCGAGGCGAGCTGCCCCGGCCGGTCCGTGCAGCGGACGGTGACCCGCAGGTAGCGGCCGGCCGCCGCCAGGCCGTGCTCGATCACCCGCAGCATCAGCAGCGGGTCGATGTTGCCGCCGGAGAGGACCGCCACCACCGGCGCCTGCACCTCCACCGCCCCGGCCAGCAGCGCCGCCACGCCGACCGCGCCGGCGGGCTCCACCACCTGCTTGCCGCGCTCCAGCAGCATCAGCAGCGCCCGGGAGATGTCCTCCTCGGAGACCGTCACCATCTCGTCGACCAGCTTGCGCACGTGGGTGAAGGTCAGGTCGCCGGGGCGGCCGACCGCGATCCCGTCGGCGATCGTCGAGAAGAAGGGCAGCCGGACCGGCTCGCCGGCCTTGAGCGAGGGCGGGAAGGCGGCCGCGCTGGCCGCCTGCACCCCGATCACCCGTACGTCGGGGCGCAGCGCCTTGGCGACCACCGCCAGGCCGGAGATCAGCCCGCCGCCGCCCACCCCGGTCACGATGGTCTTCACGTCCGGGCACTGTTCGAGGATCTCCAGCGCCACCGTGCCCTGCCCGGCGATGACGTCCCGGTGGTCGAACGGGTGGATGAACACCGCCCCGGTCCGCTCGGCGAAGGTCTGCGCCGCGACGAGCGACTCGTCCACCGTGTTGCCGACCAGCTCGACCTGTGCGCCGTACCCCTTGGTGGCGGCCACCTTCGGCAGCGGCGCGTTCACCGGCATGAAGACCGTGGCGTGCGCGCCGACCAGGCCGGCGGCGAGCGCCACCCCCTGGGCGTGGTTGCCGGCGCTCGCCGCGACCACGCCGCGTTCCCGCTCCTCGGCGGAGAGCCGGGAGATCCGCACGTAGGCGCCCCGCACCTTGTACGACCCGGCGCGCTGCACGTTCTCGCACTTCAACCAGGCCGGGCCGCCGAGCGCGGCGCTGAGCGGCCGGGAGGGCTCCAGCGGGGTGGTGCGGGTGACGCCGGCGAGCAGTTCCCGCGCGGCCTGTACGTCGGCGAGACCGACCAGTTCCGTCATGCCCCGATCGTGCCACCCGCACCCGGCGGAACCTGCGGCGACGTCGCCGATGGATCGCCCACCACCTGGTGCGGCACGCCGGTGACCGGCTGCGCCGGGTACGCCGGGTACGCCGGGCCGGCGCCGGCCGGCCAACCGGGGTGAGCGGGCCAGCCAGGGTGACCGGGCCAGCCGGGGTGGCCGGGCCAGCCGGGGTGGCCGGGCCAGGCGGGCCAGGCGGGTGCGGCCTTGGCGATCCGGTCCTGCTGAGCGGCGGAGATCCGCCGGATCAGCACGACGAACGAGACCCCGGCGACCAGGCAGGCCAGCGCGGGGACGAGCCGCGGGCCGAGCGCCTGCTGATAGTGGTCGACGTACGCCGCGAACTGGGCCGGGCTGCGGGGCGTCTCGGCCAGCTCGGCGTACCGGTCGTTGTCGAGCTTGTTGATCGTCGCGTCGGCGACGAGGAACAGCAGCCAGGCGGCCCACCAGAGCGCGACCAGCGGGGGCGTCCGTCGGCGCCACAGGCTGTCCCGCGCCACGTTGGCCAGCACCCGCGCCGGGACGACGAAGTTCGCGAACGGCACCAGCCAGCCGGCGATCGCCCAGGCGGGACCGAGGGACGGCAGGGCGCCCGGGAACGCCTCGAGGTTCTTCCGCACGCGCCAGGTCCAGATGATCACCAGCACGCCGGCGACCAGGAGGGCCACCATGTACAGCAGCGCGAGCAGTCCCTCGGCGACCACCGCACCGAGCAGCAGGTCACCGTCCCGCTGCGTCGCGGCGGACCGCGCCATCGCCGCGCCGATCAGGGGGAACAGCGCGCCCGGTAGATAGAGCAGGGTGGCCGCGCCGACCGCGACCGCCGCGGCCAGGCCGAACCCGCGCACCGGGTAGGTGGGTCGGCCGGGCAGCACCGCCGGCAGGCCGAGCGGAGTAGCACAGCGCCGGCACTCGTTGTACGCCGGGGACGTCGGATCCCCGCAGGTCTGGCACTGCATGGCGACCGTCCGGGTGGTGTGCGCGTGGAGAGGTGCGCACACGCTAGACGATCATGCGTGCGCCGGCGACCCCGTCCCGACCCGGGGGTAGCCGGGCGCGTGCCGCTGCCACGGCGCCTGCATCTCGAACTGGCCGGCGACGCCGAGCAGCAGCAGCTCCGAGCCGGGCGGGCCGACGAACTGCACGGCGACCGGCAGGCCGTCCGGGCGGCGGCCGACCGGCACCACGATCGACGGCAGCCCGGCGATGTTCCACGGCGCGGCGTACGGGGCGTACCGGATGTTGGCCTTCATGTTCGCCAGCCAGGAGCGGCCGGACCAGCCGGCGGCCTCCGGCGGCGGGCCGGCCAGCGCCGGGGTGAGCAGCAGGTCGACCGAGTGGTCGGGGAAGAAGTTCACCGACCGCTCGCGCCAGGCGGCCCGGTCGGCCTCGCGCACGTACCCCCGGCGCTGCGCCCACTCGCCGAGCGCGACGTGCCGGCGGCTGCGCCGCTGGAGGCCGCGCCGCTCCACGCCCGCGGCCTGCACGTCGGCGGCGGCCGCGGCGAACCACGTGGCGATGCCCTGCAGGCCGAGCCGGGTCGGGTAGACCGGGTCGGCGGGGACGGTGTCGTGCCCGGCGGCGGCGAGCAGCCGGCCGGCGGCGGCGACCGCGTCCCGGTTGGGGGCGTCCGGCGAGACGCCGAGCACCGGCGAGCGCAGCGAGACGCCCACCCGCAGCCGCGGCGGCGGGACCAGCTTGTCCGGGCGGCGCCCGGCCAGCACCGAGAAGCCGACCGCCGCGTCCGCGACGGTGCTCGTCAGCATGCCATGCTCGGTGAGGCCGAACCAGTCGTCCGCGCCGAGCTGGCAGGGCACCACGCCCCGGCCGGGCTTGAGCCCGACCAGGCCGCAGCAGGCCGCCGGGATGCGGATCGAGCCGAGGCCGTCGTTGCCGTGCGCCATCGGCACCAGCCCGGCGGCCACCGCGGCGGCCGCGCCGCCGGAGGAGCCGCCGGGGGTACGCCGCAGGTCCCAGGGGTTGCGGGTGACGCCGGTGTCGTCGTCCGTGAGGGCCCAGAGGCCCAGCTCCGGCATCCGGGTCACCCCGAGGATCACCGCGCCCGCCCCGCGCAGCCGGCGGACCACCTCGTGGTCGGCCTCCGCCACCGGGGTACGCACGGCGGCCGACCCGTTCCACGTCGGCAGGCCGGCGACCGGGGTGTTCTCCTTGACCGCGACCGGCACGCCGGCCAGGGGGAGGTTGGCCAGGTCCTCCTGCTCGTCGACCTTCTCCGCCTCGGTGATCGCCTCGCCGCCGCGTACCGAGCGGAACGCGGCCAGCTCGGCGTCGGCCCGGGCGACGTGGTCGAGGTGGTCGGCCACGACCTGGGTGGCGGAGACGTCGCCCCGGCGTACGCCGCGGGCGATCTGCTTGGCGGTCGCCCCCACCCAGGTCGTCGGCATGATGTCCTGCACGGCCATCCTCCCCAGCCAGCGGTCAGCCCAGCGCCTGCTCCAGATCGGCGAGCAGGTCGTCGACCGTCTCGATGCCGACAGACAGTCGCACGAGATCGCCGGGAACTTCAAGCGGCGAGCCGGCAGCACTCGCGTGTGTCATCCGCCCCGGGTGCTCGATCAGGGATTCGACCCCGCCGAGCGACTCGGCGAGCACGAAGAGCTTGGCCCGGTTGCAGATCTCCACGGCGTGCTCCTCGCCGCCCGCCGCGCGGAAGGAGATCATCCCGCCGAACCTGCGCATCTGCTTGGCGGCCACCTCGTGACCCGGGTGCGCCGGCAGGCCCGGGTAGATGACCTGCGCGACCTTGGCGTGACCGTCCAGGTAGGCGGCGATCCGCTCGGCGTTGTCGCAGTGCCGGTCCATCCGTACCCCGAGGGTCTTGATGCCGCGCAGGGTGAGCCAGGCGTCGAACGGGCCGTTGACGGCGCCCATCGCGTTCTGGTGGTAGCGCAGCTCCTCGCCGAGCGTCCGGTCGGCCGCGACGAGGGCGCCACCGACCACGTCGGAGTGCCCGCCGATGTACTTGGTGGTGGAGTGGACCACCACGTCCGCGCCGAACGCGATCGGCTGCTGGAGGTACGGCGAGGCGAACGTGTTGTCGACCACCAGCAGCGCGTCGGCCTCGTGCGCGACGGCGGCCAGCGCGGCGATGTCGGCGATGCCGAGCAGCGGGTTGGTCGGGGTCTCCACCCAGACGATCCGGGTGGCGCCGGGGCGGATCGCGGCCCGGACCGCGTCCGGGTCGGAAACCCGGGCCGGGGTGTAGTCCAGCCCCCAGCGCTCCGCCACCTTGGCGAACAGCCGGTAGGTGCCGCCGTATGCGTCGTCCGGGATCACCACGTGGTCGCCCGGCTTGCAGACGGTCCGCAGCAGGGTGTCCTCGGCGGCCAGGCCGCTGGCGAAGGCGAGGCCGACCGGCCCACCCTCCAGCGCGGCCAGGCACTCCTGGAGCGCGTCCCGGGTGGGGTTGCCGGAGCGGCTGTACTCGTAGCCCTCCCGGGGCGCGCCGACGGCGTCCTGGGCGTAGGTGCTGGTCTGATAGATCGGCGGGATCACCGCGCCGGTGCGGGCCTCCGGGTCCTGACCGGCGTGGATGGCGAGCGTCTCGAAGCCGTGACTCATTCCCGAGACGTTAGTCCGCCCGCCCGTCCCACCGCGTGGAACCCGCCCGCAGGCCGTCCGGCGGGTCGCCGACTAGCCTGGCCGGGTGAGTGGGTGCGTGTTCTGCGGGATCGTGGCCGGTGCGGTGCCGGCGTTCCGGGTCGCCGACGAGGCCGACGGCGTGGCGTTCCTGGACACGCGGCCGGTGTTCAAGGGCCACGTGCTGGTGGTGCCCCGCACCCACCTGGTCACCCTGGCCGACCTGCCGGCTGACGCGTTGCCCGGCTACTTCCGGCTGGTGCAGCGCATCGCCGTGGCGGTGGAGACCGGCCTCGGCGCCGGCGGGACGTTCGTGGCGATGAACAACAAGGTGTCGCAGTCGGTCCCGCACCTGCACACCCACGTGGTGCCACGGACGAAGGGCGACGGGCTGCGCGGCTTCTTCTGGCCCCGCACCCGCTACGCCGACGACGCCGAGGCCCACGGCTACGCCGAGCGGGTCGCCGCCGCCCTGGCTGGGCCCTGACCGTCCGCCCCGCCCGACCGGAGGCCGACGGCAGGCCGCTGGCCGGCGGGACCGGGGGCAGGTCAGCCCCGGTCCCGCCGGCCAGGGCCGCGGTGGCCGATCCGCGATTTCCGGTGCCACGCTCCGGGGCGCCGGGTCGGAGCCACCGACTGAACGCTCAGTCAAGGTAGCGGGTCCTTCGTGGAACAAGGGTGGAAAACGGGAAGTTCATTCGGCCAGTCCTGCGGAGTCGGTGACGACCGGACCGGCCGCCCGCGCGGCGGGAGCCTGCGATCGCCCCGCCCGGGTAAGGAAGCGGTGCACCGCGGTGTTGCACAGGCTGGGAAAGCCGAGAGAGGAGTCCCACCGTGTTCCTTCGCCGCATGAAGGCCGAAATGATCTCCCCCGACCAGGCCCTGCCGGGCCGCCCGATCGCGATGCCGATCGCCGACCGGCACGAGGTGCTGCCCTCCTCGCTGAAGGGCCCCTTCCCCGCCGGCGCGCAGGTCGCCGTCTTCGGGATGGGCTGTTTCTGGGGCGCCGAGCGGCTGTTCTGGACCCTCCCGGGCGTGCTCACCACGTCGGCCGGCTACGCGGGTGGCTACACCACCAACCCGACGTACGAGGAGGTCTGCTCGGGGATGACCGGGCACGCCGAGGTGGTCCAGGTGGTCTACGACCCGTCAAAGATCAGCTACGAGGACCTGCTCAAGGTCTTCTGGGAGAACCACGACCCGACCCAGGGCATGCGCCAGGGCAACGACGTCGGTACGCAGTACCGGTCGGCGATCTACGCCACCACCGACGAGCAGCTGGCCACCGCGCAGGCCTCGCGGGACGCCTTCGCGCCGATCGTGGCGCGGGCCGGCAAGGGTGAGATCACCACGGAGATCGCCCGGCTCGGCGACTACTACTTCGCCGAGGACTACCACCAGCAGTACCTCGCGCCGACCAAGAACCCGAACGGCTACTGCAACCACGGCCCCAACGGGTTGAGCTGCCCGGTCGGCGTGGCGCGTACCGCCGGCTGAGCGACCCGGTGTCCGTTTCCGGGCCTGCGGTGTTTGTCACACCGCGGGCCCGGCCCGATTCGGGCACCCGGCCCGCCCGGCCACCGGATCTTCGCCCAGGCCAGCCGCCCGTTCGGCGTGGGCGCGCATCTTAGCAAAGACGTAACGTCACCGACATCAGCTCAACAGGCGAGCTGCAGCATCCTCTGGCAGAGTTGCCTGGCATGTGCGGACTGGCTGGAGAGTTCCGCCGTGACGGTTCACGCGCCGACGTGTCGGCCGTGGAGCGGATGGCGGCCACGATGAGTGACCGAGGTCCCGACGACAGTGGAGTCTGGTCGCAGGGGCCGACGGCGCTGGGACACCGGCGCCTGAAGATCATCGACCTCTCGGCCGCCAGCGGCCAGCCGCTGGTCGATCCGGCCGCCGGCCTCACCGGCGTCTTCAACGGCTGCATCTACAACTACCGCGAGCTGCGCGAGGAGTTGCGGGCCAAGGGGCACCGCTTCTTCTCGGCCGGCGACAGCGAGGTCGTGGTCAAGGCGTACGCCGAGTGGGGGCTCGACTTCGTCGACCACCTGGTCGGCATGTTCGCGGTGGCGATCAGCGAGCGGGACACCGGCCGCCTGGTGCTGGCCCGGGACCGGCTCGGCATCAAGCCGCTCTATCTGGCCGAGAGCCCCGGCGTGGTGCGCTTCGCCTCGACCCTGCCGGCCCTGCTCGCGGGCGGCGGCGTCGACACCGGCATCGACCCGGTGGCGCTCGCCCACTACCTGAGCTTCCACAGCATCGTGCCGCCGCCGCGGACCATCCTGCGCGGCGTCGCCAAGCTCCCCCCGGCCACCGTTCGGGTGTACGAGCCGGACGGCAGCAGCCGCGACCGGGTCTACTGGGACCCGTCCTTCACCCGCGCCGCCGAGCGGGCCGGCTGGTCCGAGCGGGACTGGCAGGACGCCCTGCTGGAGTCGCTGACCACCGCCGTCCGCCGCCGGATGGTGGCCGACGTGCCGGTGGGCGTGCTGCTCTCCGGCGGGCTCGACTCCAGCCTCGTGGTCGCACTGCTGGCCGGCGAGGGGCAGTCCGGGCTGGCCACCTTCTCCATCGGCTTCGACGCGGTCGGCGGCCGGGAGGGCGACGAGTTCGTCTACTCCGACCTGGTGGCGAAGACCTTCGGCACCGACCACCACCAGCTCCGGGTGCCGACCGGCGACCTGCTGCCGCCGCTGGAGGCCGCCGTCGCCGCCATGAGCGAGCCCATGGTCAGCCACGACTGCGTGGCGTTCTGGCTGCTCAGCCAGGAGGTCGCCCGGCACGTCAAGGTGGTCCAGTCCGGCCAGGGCGCGGACGAGATCCTGGGCGGCTACCACTGGTACCCGCCGCTGGCCGGGATCGACCGCGACCGGGCACTCGAGACGTACGCGACGGCGTTCTTCGACCGCGACGCGGCCGGCCTGGCCCGGGTGCTCAATCCGGCGTGGCTGGCCGACGGCGACCCGGCGCGGGAGTTCGTGGCCGCGCACCTGGGCCGGCCCGGGGCGCAGACCGCGGTGGACGCCGGCCTGCGCATCGACACCCAGGTCATGCTCACCGACGACCCGGTCAAGCGGGTCGACAACATGACCATGGCGCACGGGCTGGAGGCCCGGGTGCCGTTCCTCGACCACGAGTTCGTCGAGCTGGCCGCGAGCTGCCCGCCGGAGCTGAAGCTGGCCCAGGGCGGCAAGGGCGTGCTCAAGGAGATCGGCCGGCGGGTCCTGCCGCACGAGGTCATCGACCGGCCGAAGGGCTACTTCCCCGTCCCGGGCCTCACCCACCTGGAGGACAAGCTCCTCGACCGGGTACGCGACGCGCTCACCGCGCCCGAGGCCCGCCGCCGCGACCTGTTCCGCACCGACTATGTCGGCGCGCTGCTCGCCGACCCGAACGCCGAACTGACCCCGTTGAACGGAAACAAGCTGTGGCAGCTGGGACTCCTGGAAATGTGGCTCCAGAGCCACGGAATCGACTGACCGTGACCGACACCCTCGCCACCGGCGCGGCGCGTACCGACCGGGATCGGGTGCTGGGCCGGCGCCGGGAGCGGGTCGGCCCGGGCGGCGACCCGGTCGCGCCCGGCGCCCCCGAGCCGCGCCGGCGGCCCGTCGACGGGTCCGGCGTGGTGCTGGACTGCGGCTGGGGCCGGCTGGTCTTCGGGCAGACCTTCGCCGAGCAGGTCGAGGTCGCCGACGTGCTGCGCTCCGAGGCGGTCGGCGCCCGGGACATCTGCATCTACCTGCGCGACCCGCACGTGCTGGTCTCCCGCCTCCCCGACGAGCTGTTCATCGACCCGTCGCTGACCTACCGGCTGCCGCTCGGCGAGCGGCGGCCGGCCGCCACCGAGAGCGGCGAGATCCCCGGGCTGGCCGTCCGGCCGCTGCGCGACGCCGGCGACGCGGACGCGGTGAACCGGATCTACGCCCGCAACGGCATGGTCACCGCGCCGGTCGAGGTGCTGGTCGACAACGCCGGCACCGACCGGTTCCTGCACCTGGTCGCCGAGGACGCCGCCGGCGAGGTGGTCGGCACCATCACCGGGGTGGACCACGTGGCGGTCTTCGACGACCCGGAGAACGGCGCCAGCCTCTGGTGCCTGACCGTCGACTTCAACACGGCGCCGCCCGGCACCGGCCAGGCGCTGCTCACCGCGCTGGCCGACCGGCTCGACGCGCGCGGCCGGGCGTACGTGGACCTGTCGGTGCTGGCCGAGAACTCGGGGGCGATCCGGCTCTACGAGCGGCTCGGCTTCCACCGCACCGGGACGCTCTGCGTGAAGCGGAAGAACCCGATCAACGAGCGGCTCTTCCTGCCCGCCATGCCGGCCGGCTACGACGAGCTCAACCCGTACGCCAGGATCGTCGCGGACGAGGCGATGCGGCGCGGCATCCGGGTCGAGGTGACCGATCCGCGCTGGGGCGAGCTGCGGCTGAGCAGCGGCGGCCGGACCGTCCACACCCGCGAGTCGCTCTCCGAGCTGACCTCGGCGGTGGCGATGAGCCGCTGCGACGACAAGCGGGTCACCCGGCGCATCCTCGCCGAGGCGGGGCTGTCGGTGCCGCGCGGCCGGACCGCCACCGGCGACGCCGACGACCTGGCGTTCCTGGCCGACGTCGGCCCCGTTGTGGTCAAGCCGGCCCGGGGCGAGCAGGGCAACGGCATCACGGTCGGGGTCCGCACGCCGGAGGCGCTGGCCGCGGCGGTCGAGCTGGCCCGCCGGTTCTGCCCGGACGTGCTGATCGAGGAGCTGCGGGAGGGCGAGGACCTGCGGGTGGTCGTCATCGACCACGAGGTGGTGGCCGCGGCGGTCCGCCGGCCCGCGCAGATCACCGGCGACGGGGTGCACGACGTCACCGAGCTGATCGAGCGGCAGAGCCGCCGCCGCGCGGCCGCCACCGGCGGCGAGTCCCGGATCCCGATCGACGACATGACCCGCGAGGTGGTGGCCGACGCCGGCCACCGGATGCACGACGTGCTCCCCGAGGGTCAGGTGCTGGCGGTCCGCCGGACCGCGAACCTGCACACCGGCGGCACCATCCACGACGTGACCGCCGAGCTGCACCCGGCCATCGCCGAGGCGTGCGTGACGGCCAGCCGGGCGCTGGACATCCCGGTCACCGGGCTGGACCTGCTGGTCCCCGCCGCCGACCGGCCGGAGCACGTGTTCATCGAGGCGAACGAGCGGCCCGGCCTGGCCAACCACGAGCCGCAGCCCACCGCCGAGCGCTTCGTCGACCTGCTCTTCCCCGGCACCCGGGCGCCGCAGCGGCTCTGGTCGCCGGCCGGCACGGGAGGTGCGGTGTGAGCCCGAAGCCGCTGGAGCTCGACCTCGACTACCTGCGCCAGGTGCTGGTGGAGCTGCTGGAGATCCCCAGCCCGTCGGGGCGTACCGACCACATCCAGCAGTACGTCGGCGAGCGGCTCTCCGCGCTCGGCGTCAGCTCGACGCTGACCCGGCGCGGGGCGCTGAGCGCCTCTCTGCCGGGTCCGCGGCAGACCGGCGCCGACCGGGCGATCGTGGTGCACACCGACACCATCGGCGGGATGGTCAAGCGGCTCAAGGAGAACGGCCGGCTGGAGGTGAAGCCGATCGGCACGCACAGCGCCCGGTTCGCCGAGGGCGCCCACGTGCGGATCTTCACCGACGACCTGGACCGGGTGGTCACCGGCCAGGTGCTGCCGCTGAAGGCCAGCGGACACCGCTACAACGAGGGCGTCGACCTCCAGGGCGTCGGCTGGGAGCTGGTCGAGGTCCGGGTCGACGAGCCGGTCACCGACGAGGCCGGGCTCCGGGCGCTCGGCGTCGACGCCGGGGACTTCGTGGCGCTGCTCGCCCACCCGACGATCACCCCGAGCGGGTACGTCAAGTCCCGGCACCTGGACGACAAGGCCGGCGTGGCCGCGGTGCTGACCGCGTTCAAGGCGATGGTCGACGCGGGCGTCACCCCGGCGGTCACCGCGCACCTGCTGGTCACGGTCACCGAGGAGATCGGGCACGGGGCCAGCCACGGCCTCGACCCCGACGTCGCGGAGATCGTCTCGGTGGACGCCGCGGTGGTCGCGCCCGGCCAGCAGTCCCGGGAGCACGCGGCCACCCTGGCCATGGGTGACGGGGTGGGCCCGTTCGACTACCACCTCACCCGGCACCTGGCCGCCATCGCCCGGGAGCACGACGTCGACCTGGTCCGGGACGTCTTCGACTACTACCGCTCGGACGTCGCGGCGGCGGTCGAGGCCGGCGCGCACGCCCGGGTGGCGCTGCTCGGCTTCGGCGTGGACGCCACCCACGGGCACGAGCGCACCCACCTCGACGGGCTGCGGCACCTCGCCCAGCTGCTCTGCCTCTATCTCCAGAAGCCGCTGGTCTTCCCCGAGTGGGACGCCGAGCCCGAGGGCGACCTGGCCGACTTCCCGTCGCTGGCCGTCCAGCCCGCCTCCGAGGAGGGCCCCCGCGAGGGACCGATCGGCCTGGACTGATCGGCTGGCGCCCCCGATTCCCGTTCCGCCTGTGATCCAAATCCGTTGCCGGGCTCACGGGGATGTGGATAGCGTGGCGGTACACGGGAAAGGAGGTGGTCCAGACTTGTATAGCAATCGGACTCGTGAGGTGGCTGTCCGCTAGCCGCTGTCCTCGACAGTGAAACCCGTCCGCCGCGAGGCGGGCACCAGGCACCATCGTCGAGACCGTGTGGCAGCGGTGCGGCGAAACCACGACAGCCACCCGACCCCCGGGGTGCCGGCCCAGTCCAGCCGGCCCGCGCGCGAGCGCGGAAGCCCCGGGGGTCGCTTCATGTGTGAGGGGGCCCGGATTGTCGATGCGCGAGCTGGCGGTCCTCGGCACGGCCAGCCAGGCCCCGACCCGGCAGCGCAACCACAACGGCTACCTGCTGCGCTGGGACGACGAGGTGCTCCTCTTCGACCCCGGCGAGGGCAGCCAGCGGCAGATGCTGCACACCGGGATCTCCGCCACCGACCTGACCCGGATCTGCGTCACCCACTTCCACGGCGACCACTGCCTGGGCCTGCCCGGCATGATCCAGCGGCTCTCCCTGGACCGGGTCCCGCACCCGGTGGCCGTGCATTTCCCCGCCGGGGGCGCGGACTACTTCGCCCGGCTGCGCCACGCGTCGAGCTTCTACGAGACCGCCGAGCTGGCCGTCGAGCCGATCGAGGCGGACGGTCAGCGGATCACCCTGGGCATCGGCACGCTGGAGGCCCGCCGGCTGCGGCACCCCATCGAGACGTACGGCTACCGGCTCGTCGAGCCGGACGGCTGCCGGGTGCTGCCGGAGAAGCTGTCCGCGTATGGCATAGCCGGTCCGGCGGTCGGTCAGCTCCTCCGCGACGGCCACCTGGACCTGGACGGGCGCCGCGTCACCCGCGACGAGGTGAGCGTGACCCGGCCCGGGCAGCGGTTCGCCTTCGTCATGGACACCGGGCTCTGCGACGGCGTGTGGGCCCTGGCCGAGCATGCCGACCTCCTGGTCATCGAGTCGACCTTCCTGGAGTCGGAGGCCGCCCTCGCCGCCGAGGTCGGCCACCTCACCGCCGGCCAGGCCGCGCGCGTGGCGGCCGAGTCGGGGGTACGCACGCTCGTGCTCACCCACTTCTCCCAGCGGTACGCGGACCCGCGCCGCTTCGCCGACGAGGCCCGGGCGCACTTCACCGGGGAGCTGGTGATCGCCGAGGACCTGATGACGGTTCCGGTGCCGCCCCGGCGGGTAGCCTCGGCCGGGTGACGGTCTCCCTGCGCCCCGCCACCGACGCCGACCTGATGGGGGTCGGCGCCCTGCACCAGCGGTCCCGGGTCGCGGCGTACTCGTCGTTCCTGCCGCCGGACGCGCTGGCGGATCCGACCCCGGAGGCGATGGGCCGGTACTGGACGGAACGGGTGGCCTGGGAGGGCGCGGACCACCGGATGACCGTGGCCGAGCGGAACGGCG
Organism: Micromonospora sp. NPDC004540; assembly: GCF_040610095.1. Classification (NCBI taxonomy): domain Bacteria; kingdom Bacillati; phylum Actinomycetota; class Actinomycetes; order Micromonosporales; family Micromonosporaceae; genus Micromonospora; species Micromonospora sp. NPDC004540. Next base: position 19,974 of record NZ_JBEXLR010000033.1, on the reverse strand, counting down.
AGCTGGTCGGCTTCAGCTACCTGGGGCCGGACGACGCCGGCGACCCGGCCACCGGCCTGCTCAACGCCATCCACCTGGAGCCGGCCGAGCAGGGCCGGGGCACCGGGCGGGCGCTCATGGTGGACGCCCTCGACGCCATGCGGGCCCGCGGCTGGTCCCGGGCGGCGCTCTGGGTGCTCCGGGAGAACGCGACGGCCCGCCGGTTCTACGAGCGCGGCGGCTGGACCGCCACCGGCGAGCAGCGCGAGGACGTCATCGGCGCCACCGCCGTCCCCCAGCTCCGGTACGCCCGTTCGCTCTGAGCGGATCGGGGCATGGGCCCCGATGCCGGCGCGTTGGCACCGGCATGGACACCGAGCACAGCGAGCGGGCAGAGGACGCCGCGCTCGACGCGTACTCCCGGGTGGTGACGGGCGTGGCCGCCCGGGTGCTGCCCAGCGTGGCCGCCCTGTCGGTGCGGACCCCGCGCGGCGCCGGCGCCGGTTCGGCCGTGGTGATCGGCCCCGACGGGCTGCTGCTCACCAGCGCCCACGTGGTGCAGGGCGCCCGGGACGGGTCGGCCGCCTTCGGCGACGGCACCGAGACCGGGTTCCGGGTCGTCGGCGCCGACCCGCTCTCCGACCTGGCGGTGCTGCGGGCGGAGCGGTCGACCGTCGAGCCCGTGGAGCTGGGCGACGCGGACCGGCTGCGGATCGGCCAGCTCGTGGTCGCGGTCGGCAACCCCATGGGGCTGGCCGGTTCGGTCACCGCCGGGGTGGTCTCCGGGCTGGGCCGGTCGCTGCCGGCCCGGGACGGGCGGGTCACCCGGCTCATCGAGGACGTCATCCAGACCGACGCGGCGCTGAACCCGGGCAACTCCGGCGGTGCACTGGCCGACTCGGCCGGCCGGGTGGTCGGGGTCAACACCGCGGTCGCCGGCTACGGCCTCGGGCTGGCCGTGCCGGTGAACGCCACCACCCGGCAGATCATCGCCGACCTCACCACCGACGGCCGGGTCCGCCGGGCCTGGCTCGGCGTGGCCGGGGTGCCGGTGCCGCTGCCGCCGGAGATCACCGCCCGGACCGGGCAGCGGCGCGGGCTGCGGGTGGTCGAGGTGGTGCCGGGCAGCCCGGCCGGGCTGGCCGGGCTCTACCTGGGCGATGTGATCGTGGCGGCCGGGGGCCGGCCGGTGCAGGACGGCCAGGGCCTGCAACGGCTGATGCTCGGCCCGGCGATCGGCGCCCGCCTGCCGGTCACGGTGCTGCGCAAGGGCGCGTACGTCGACGTGGTGGCCGTGCCGACCGAGCTGGGCCGCTGACGCGACGAGGGCCCCACCCCCCGCCCGGGGGTGCGGCCCTCGCCTCGATGTCAGCGCGCGCCGAGGTGGGCGAGCAGGTCCTGCCGGGTCAGCACGCCCTTGGGCTTGCCGTCGACCAGCACCAGCGCGGCGTCGGCCTTCTCGAGCAGCGCGACCGCCTCGCTCACCGGCTGGCCGCCACCGATCATGGGCAGCGGGTCACCCATGTGCCGCTCGATCGTGTCGTGCAGGTGCGCCTGGCCGGTGAAGAGCGCGTCGAGCAGGTCCTTCTCGGCGATCGAGCCGGCCACCTCGCCGGTCACCACCGGCGGCTCGGCCTTGAGCACCGGGAGCTGGGAGACGCCGTACTCGCGCATGTAGTCGATCGCGTCGCGGACCGTCTCGGTCGGGTGGACGTGCACCAGCTCGGGCAGGCCGCCCGGCTTGCCGCCGAGCGCGTCGGCCACGGTCGGCTCGGCCCCCGAGTTGTCCAGGAAGCCGTACCGTGCCATCCACTGGTCGTTGAAGATCTTGGACATGTAGCCCTTGCCGCTGTCCGGCAGGAGCACCACGATCACGTCGTCCGGGCCGGCCTTGCGGGCCACCTCCAGGGCCGCGACGACGGCCATGCCGCAGGAGCCGCCGACCAGCAGGCCCTCCTCACGGGCCAGCCGCCGGGTCATCTCGAAGGACTGCTTGTCCGAGACCTCGACGATCTCGTCGGCCACGCTGCGGTCGTAGGTCTCCGGCCAGAAGTCCTCGCCGACGCCCTCGACCAGGTAGGGCCGGCCCGTGCCGCCCGAGTAGACCGAGCCCTCCGGGTCCGCGCCGACCACCCGGACCCGCCCCTCGGACGCCTCCTTCAGGTAGCGACCGATGCCGGAGATGGTGCCGCCGGTGCCGACGCCCGCCACGAAGTGGGTCAGCTGCCCCTCGGTCTGCTGCCAGATCTCCGGGCCGGTGGTCTCGTAGTGCGAGCGCGGGTTGGCCGGGTTGCTGTACTGGTTGGGCTTCCAGGCGCCGGGGATCTCCCGGGCCAGCCGGTCGGAGACGTTGTAGTAGGAGCGCGGGTCCTCCGGCGCCACGGCGGTCGGGCAGACCACCACCTCGGCGCCGTACGCCCGCAGCACGTCCTGCTTGTCCTGGCTGACCTTGTCGGGGCAGACGAAGACGCACTTGTAGCCCTTGAGCTGGGCGACGAGGGCCAGCCCGACGCCGGTGTTGCCGCTGGTCGGCTCGACGATCGTGCCGCCCGGCTGGAGCAGGCCGGCCTTCTCGGCGTCCTCGACCATCCGCAGCGCGATCCGGTCCTTCACCGAGCCGCCCGGGTTGACGTACTCCACCTTCGCCAGCACGGTCGCCTGGATGCCCTCGGTGACGTTGCGCAGGCGTACCAGCGGGGTGTTGCCGATCAGCTCGACCACGTTGTCGTAGTACTGCACCTCGTTGTGCCCTTCGTTGCGCCGCCGTTCGTGGGGCGGCCGGAAAGTCGTCAGTTCGTCGCCCAGGGTACGTGCCGTCAGGGCACCACATGCCCCGGGATGACGGACCTGCGACGTGCCTCCCACTCCAGGAAGCGGTCGGTCTCGGCGAGCACGCTGCCGGCCAGCCAGGTGACCATCACCGCGTCGTCGGCCAGGCCGAAGATCGCCAGCGGGATCTCCGGCAGCAGGTCGATCGGCGAGACGATGTACGCCGTGGCGCCGGCCATCAGGGCCAGCCGCAGGCCGCCGTCGTACTCGCCCCGGGCGGTGGCCCGGATCATCCGGGGCAGCGCCGCCAGCCGGGCGCCCAGCGACGGGCCACCCCGTGCCCCCGCCGCCAGCGTCCGGGCCAGCGCGGTGAAGGCCGCGCTCCGCTTCAATGTCTTCCCCATCTCCTCGCCCCTTTCCGCTCGACCAGGGTGCGGTGCCGGCGCAAGCCCCGCCCCCTGCCCCTACCGGTACCCGGAACCGTCCGGTCCCAGCCGTAACGATCACGAGGAGAGCGGGTGTCGTGGCGGCGCGATAATGTCGGTGCATGGGGGACGCTGGTTCCGTCGCGCCAGGCGGCTGGCAGCGCGCCCGGCGGATCGCCCGCGTGACGGCGATCGGCACGGGCGCCACGGTGGCGGCCACCGTCGCCACGGGCGGGGTGCTGCTCGGTCAGGCCCGCCAGGCCCGGCGCACCATCCCGATGGCCGAGGCGCCCCCGCCGCGCTGCGACGGCGTCTACGGGGCGAAGCTTCCCGGCCCGCCGGTCAGCATGGTGATCCTCGGTGACTCGTCTGCCGCCGGCTACGGCGTGCACCGCCGCCGGGAGACCCCGGGCGCGCTGCTGGCCACGGGGTTGTCCCGCCGGCTGCACCGGCCGGTCCGGCTGCACCGGTTCGCCGTGGTGGGCGCCCTGTCGGCCGGGTTGAAGCCGCAGGTCGAGTCGGCCCTGGAGGTCGAACCGGACATCGCGGTCATCCTGGTCGGCGGCAACGACGTCACCAACCGCACCCCGCTCTCGGTGTCCGTGCGCTACCTGGTCGCCGCGGTCCGCACGCTCCGGGCCGCCGGCTGCGAGGTGGTCGTCGGCACCTGCCCCGACCTGGGCGCTATCCGGCCGATCCAGCCGCCGCTGCGCTGGCTGGCCCGGCGCTGGAGCCGCCAGCTCGCCGCCGCCCAGACGGTCGCCGTGGTCGAGGCGGGCGGCTGGACGGTCTCCCTCGGCGACCTGCTCGGCCCGCGGTTCGCCGCCGAGCCGGCCCGGATGTTCGCCTGGGACCGGTTCCACCCGTCCGCCGAGGGGTACGCGGTCGCCGCGGCGGCGCTGCTGCCCACCGTGCTCTCCGCGTTGGGCGCCGCCCAGGAACGCCGGCCGTCGCTCACCGGCGCGGAAGGCGTACGGTCGCTGCCGGAGGCGGCCCAGGAGGCGGCCCGGCACGCCGGCACCGAGGTCAGCGGCACCCGGGTCCGGGGCCGCGAGCGCGGGCCCGGTGGGCGCTGGGCGCAGCTTCGGCGGCGGGCCTTCTTCGGCGTCGGCGCGGTGCCGCAGCCCGGTGCCGCCGCCGACCCGGCCCAGGTGGAGGGACTGGCATGAGCGGGGCTGCGGAGGCATCATCAGCAGGCACAACGTGTGCCATGCTCATGTCGACGCCGTTCGCCACGAGCAGACCGACCCGCGGGTCGTGGGAGCTGGGGAGGTGTCGTCATGACCGAGCGTAACGAGCTCGCGGTCCGGCTCGGTCGGGCCGCCGCGCTCTCCCTGCTCGCCGGCACGGTGGGCGGGGCGGCGGTCCTCGCCGGCCAGGCCATCGCCGCCCGCAGCCGGGAATACGCCCAGCCCGAGCTGGGCCTGGCGCTGCGCGCCACGGTCGGCCGGGCGGACGCGCCGCCGCTGCGGCTGGTGCTGCTCGGCGACTCGTCGGCGCTCGGCGTCGGCGTTGAGCGCTTCGAGGAGACCATCGGCGGCCAGCTCGCCCATCTGCTGGCCGAGGGACCCACCGGCCGGCGGGTGCACCTGTCCAGCGTCGGGGTCTCCGGGTCCCGCTCCACCGACCTGGCCACCCAGGTGGCCCGGGCGCTCCTCGGCGAGCGGCCCGACGTGGCGGTGATCCTCATCGGGGCGAACGACGCCACCGGGCTGGCCCGCCCGGCCGACGCGGCGGCCTACCTCGGCTCGGCGGTGCGCCGGCTGCGCGAGGCGCACGTCGAGGTGGTCGTGGGCACGTGCCCCGACCTCGGCGCGATCCGCGCGGTCGCGTCCCCGCTGCGGCAGGTGCTCGGCTGGGCGGGGCGGCGGATGGCGCGCGCCCAGACGGCCGCCGTGCTCGACGCGGGCGGCGGCGTCGTCGACCTGGGCACCGAGACCGGCCCGGTGTTCCGGGCGGACGCCGGCACCCTCTGCCACGACGGCTTCCACCCCTCGGCCGACGGCTACCGCGTCTGGGCGCACGCCCTGCTCCCGGCGGTCGAGGCGGCCGCCGCGGTCGCCTACCGGCACCACCACTGAGCGCCCGCGGGGGTGACATTTCCCGCCCGTCGCGCAGCTTCCGCCACAAGTTACCGGCGGGTTAACGTTGGTTCATGCCGATTGAGTCGCCCCGCGACGCCGTCATCGTCGCCACCGCCCGGTCCCCCATCGGCCGCGCGTTCAAGGGTTCCCTGCGGGAGGTCCGCCCGGACGACCTCGCCGCCACCATCGTCCAGGCCGCCCTCGACAAGGTCCCGGCGCTCGATCCCACCACCATCGACGACCTCTACCTGGGCTGCGGCCTGCCCGGTGGCGAGCAGGGCTTCAACATGGCCCGGGTGGTCGCCACCCTCCTGGGGCTGGACGGCCTGCCCGGCGCCACGCTGACCCGCTACTGCGCCTCCTCGCTGCAGACCACCCGGATGGCGATGCACGCGATCCGGGCCGGCGAGGGCGACGTCTTCATCTCCGCCGGCGTCGAGACCGTCTCCCGGTACGCGCGGGGCAACTCGGACACCCTGCCGCCCGAGGCGCAGGCGCTGGTCGGCGGCGGCTGGGAGAACCCGCGCTTCGCCGAGGCGCGCGAGCGCTCGAAGGCCCGGACCCAGGGCGGCGCCGAGGTGTGGACCGACCCCCGCGAGGCCGGCCAACTCCCCGACATCTACCTGACGATGGGGCAGACGGCGGAGAACCTCGCCCAGGTGTACGACGTCACCCGCGCGGACATGGACGCGTTCGGCGTGCGCAGCCAGAACCTCGCCGAGAAGGCCATCGCGGACGGCTTCTGGGCCCGCGAGATCACCCCGGTCACCACGCCGGACGGCACCGTGGTGAGCACCGACGACGGCCCGCGCCCCGGGGTGACCCTGGAGGCGGTCGCCGGCCTGAAGCCGGTCTTCCGCCCGGACGGCCGGATCACCGCCGGCAACTGCTGCCCGCTCAACGACGGCGCCGCCGCCGTCGTGATCATGAGCGCCCAGCGGGCGCGGGAGCTGGGACTGACCCCGCTGGCCCGGATCGTCTCGACCGGCGTCACCGCGCTCTCGCCGGAGATCATGGGCCTCGGCCCGGTCGAGGCGTCCAAGCAGGCGCTCAAGCGGGCCGGCATGACCATCGACGACGTCGACCTGGTCGAGATCAACGAGGCGTTCGCCGCCCAGGTGATCCCGTCGTACCGGCAGCTCGGCATCCCGGAGGAGAAGCTGAACGTAATGGGCGGCGCGATCGCCGTGGGCCACCCGTTCGGCATGACCGGCGCCCGGATCACCGGCACCCTGCTCAACGCCCTGGAGTGGCACGACAAGACCATCGGTCTGGAGACCATGTGCGTCGGCGGCGGCCAGGGCATGGCCATGGTGCTCGAACGCCTGAACTGAGCTCGATTCGCCGGAGATCCGGCCGGGTACGGGAGGTGCCATGGCGACCGTCGTGGAACGCGAACGCAAGTACTCCGGCGACGAGGGATTCCGGCTGCCCGACCTGATCGGGTGCGGTGGCGTCGCGACCACGTCCGACGCCACCGCCCTCGACCTGGACGCGGTCTACTGGGACACCGCCGACCTCCGGCTGGCCCGCAGCGGCTACGCGCTGCGGCGGCGGACCGGCGGGCACGACGCGGGCTGGCACCTCAAGGTGGGCGCGGTCGGCGGCGCGCGCACCGAGCACCAGTTCCCGGCCGGGCCGGAGGACGCCGACCCGCCGGCCGAGCTGGTCGCGCTCTTCCGAGGCGCGTCCCGGGGCCGGCCGGTCGCCCCGGCCGCGCGGGTTGTCACCCGCCGCCGGGAACGCCGCCTGCTGGACGCGGCGGGCCGCCCCCTCGCCGAGGTGGCCGAGGACGACGTCCGGGCCGAGGACCTGGTCGGCGGGGAGCGGCAGACCTGGCACGAGATCGAGGTCGAGCTGGTCGACGGCGACGAGGCGCTGCTCGACGCGGTGGACGACCGGCTGCTCGAGGCCGGCGCACGGACCGTCCCGGTCTCGAAGTCGCACCGCGCCCTGGGCGGCCGGCTCGCCGCCACCCGCCCGGCGCCCGCCGACCCGGCGGCCGCGCCCGTGGTCGACTACCTCACCGCCCAGCGCGACACGCTGATCGGCCACCACGCCGGCGCGCTCGGCGGCGACGAGGACGCCGTGCACGACATGCGGGTGGCCGTCCGCCGGCTCCGCTCCACGCTGCGCACCTTCCGCGGCCTGTGGGACCGCGCGGAGAGCGAGAGCGTACGGGCGGAGCTGCGCTGGCTGGGCGGGCAGCTCGGGCCGGTCCGGGACGTCCAGGTGATGGCCGCCCGGCTGGCCGACGCGGTCCACGCGGAACCGGACGAGCTGGTGCTCGGCCCGGTCCCGGCCCGGTTCGCCGAGCGGTTCGCCGCCGACCTGGCCACCGCCCTCGACGGGCTGCGCGCCGCACTCGGCTCCGACCGCTACACCGACCTGCTGCGCCGGCTGGACGCGCTGGTGGAGGGGCCGACCGCGCGCGCCGTACGGCCCCGCTGGGTGAACCGGCGGGTGCGCCGCGCGGTGACCCGCTTCGACGACCGGCTGGACCGGGCGCTGGCCGGCGGCGAGGACGACACCGCGCTGCACGAGGCCCGCAAGGCGGGCAAGCAGGCCCGGTACGCCGTCGAGGTGCGCCGGCCCCGCGCGAAGCTGGTGGACCGGTTCAAGGACCTCCAGGACGCGCTCGGAGCGCACCAGGACTCGGTGGTGACCCGGGAGGTGCTGCGCGAGCAGGCGCTGCGGGCGTACGCCGACGGCGAGAACACGTTCACCTACGGCCTGCTGCACGCCCGGCAGGCGGCCGTTGCCGACCGGGCCGGGCCGGCGCTGGCCAGGGCGCGGGACCGGGCCCGCCGCCGGAAGGTGCGGCGCTGGTTGACGGGCTGACCGTCGGCTACAGCGTGGAACGGGTCCGGGCGACCGCGGCGGCCGCCCCGGCCAGCACCGGCTCCGGCGCGCCGGCCGCCAGCAGGTCGGCGGTGACCACCCGGAGTTGGTCGGGCAGGGCCAGGTCGCTCGGGAGCCGGGGCACGTCGCGGCGCGGCTCCCCCTCGGCGTCGGCCGCCAGGTTGGCGATCTCCTGGACCAGCTTGTGCACCAGGTCGGCGCGGGACACGTTGCCGCCCTCGGCCGCCGCCGACCAGCGCGGCTGCTCCCAGTGCCCGACCTGTCGGACCAGCAGCGCCACCGCCCGGTCCAGTTCCGCTGCGCTCATCGCGGCCGAGTCTACGACGGCTCCAGGTCGCAGCGCGGCGCTAGACGCGCCGAGCTGGAGTTGTCGAAGGTCAGCGCCGGACGTAGCTCAGCAGGCGGAGGATCTGCCAGTACAGGAAGATCAGCCCGACCAGCAGGCCGAACGCGCAGAACCAGGCGTACCGGCGGGGCAGGCCGTTGCGGGCGGACCGCTCGACCAGGTCGAAGTCGAGGACGAAGCTGAGAGCCCCGGCGATGATCGCCACCACCGAGAAGAGGTACGGCAGCCAGCCGACCTGCGCCGTGAGGCTGTAGACCTCCACGCCCTGCCGCCCGGTGAGCAGGTAGGTGACCAGGTTGACCAGGCCGATCGCCACGATGCCGATGAGCGTGCCGAGGACCAGCCGGGCCAGCCGTGGGGTGGCCCGGATCAGCCGGGCCCGGTAGAGCAGCGCCATGCCGAGGAAGACCCCGAAGGTGCCGATCACCGCCTGCGCCACGATGCCCGGGTAGACCAGTTCGAAGGCGCGGCTCGCCACCCCGAGGAGCAGTCCCTGGAGCACCGCGTACCCGGCGATCAGCGGCGGGTTGGTGATCTGCTTCAGCGAGATGACCAGCACCAGCGCCAGGCTGGCCAGGGCGCTGCCGGCCAATGCCGCGGAGATCCACACCGCCTGCGGCACCACCACCCAGGCCACCGCCGCGGTGACGCCGGTGAGCAGCAGCAGCCCGACCGTCCGGCTCACCACGTCGGCCACCGTCATGGTCTCGGCGGCCCCCACCCCGAGCACCTGACGCTCGGTCCGGCCGACGTCGTCCAGCCGGTCCAGCACCGGGTTGGCACTGCGCACCGCGACCTCCTCGCGCCGACGTACCCCCGGGCTCCACTCTGCCCCGGGCCGCCCGGCGGCGACGGGCAAACGACGACGCCCGCCGCCGCGGGCGCGGCAGGCGGGCGTCGCAGGTCGGGCGGGGACGGTCAGTCGTCGCCCTGGAAGTAGCTGAGCAGGCGGAGGATCTCCAGGTAGAGCCAGACCAGGCCGACCACGATGCCGAACGCGGCCGTCCAGGAGTAGCGCTGCGGGAGCCCCATCCGGACGCCCTCCTCGATCTCCGCGAAGTTGAGCACGAAGCTCAGCGCGGCGACCACGATGCAGACCAGGCTGAACCCGATGGCCAGCGGGCTGCCGTCGCGGAGGTGGGTGTTGACGCCGAAGAGGGCGAGCACCAGGTTGATCAGCATGACGCCGAAGAGACCCGCGATGACCGCCACCATGATCCGGGCGAACTTCGGGGTGGCCCGGATGATCCGCGCCTTGTAGATCACCGCCATGAGGAAGAAGACGCCGAACGTGGCGACCACGGCCTGGAGCACGATGCCGTCGTAGAAGTTCTCGAACGTCTTGCTGACCATGCCGACGAAGACGCCCTCGACGATCGAGTACGCCACCACGAGCGCCGGGTTGGCCATCCGGGAGAACGAGATGATCAGGCCGAGGACCAGGCCGACCACCGCGGCGCCGATCCAGGCGACGCCCGTCAGGGCGTCCGGCACGAGCACCCAGGCCGCAGCGGCCGAGGCGCCCAGGATGCCGAGCATCAGCACCGTCTTGACGACCACGTCGTCGAGGGTCATCGGGGTCACGGTGGGCGGGGCCGCCGGGTAGCCCTGGGCACCCGGGTACGGCTGCTGCTGCGGGTACGGCGAGTACTGCTGGGGATATCCGGGCTGACCGTACGGCCCGGGCTGGGCGTACCCGGCCGCCCGCTCCCGCTCAGCCGCCTGGCCGAGCCGGGCGAGCACCGGGTTCGTGGACTTCACTTCTCAGGCCTCCCTCAGGGGGTCGATGCACGTGAACGTGCCCCTCCAGGGTAAACGGGGTGGCAACACCGTGCGCGGCGCAAAGCTGTGGGAAGGCTGAGAGTCTGGTGCCCGGGGCGGGGGTCGAACCCGCACGCCTTGCGGCAGCCGCTTTTAAGGCGGCCGTGTCTGCCGTTCCACCACCCGGGCGGGTGACACCGGCGCGCCGACACGCGGCGGTGCAGGTCTCACCGTAGCGGCTGCGCCACGGGCCGGCGTACCCCGCGGCCCTCGGCCGATATGGTCGAGGCCGTGACCAGCGCCGCCCGCACGGCCCCCGGGCCCGACCCCGACCAGGCACTCCGCCTCGACCCGGCGCTCCGCCCGGGCCGGGCGGCCCGGCTGCTGGCCGCCGGCCGTCGGCACCGCGCGGACCTGCTGGCCGGGCTGCTCTTCGTCGTGCTCGCCGGCTGGCTCACCCACGGGCTGTGGCCCGCGCCCGGGCAGCGGGTGCTGGCCCTCAACCCGGCCGACCAGACCCTCTACGAGTGGTTCCTGGCCGTCGACTCACGCGCCCTGCTCGGCGACTTCGGGCTGCTCACCGACCGGCTGAACGCGCCGGACGGGGTCAACCTGATGACCAACACCACGGTCATCGCGCTCGGCGTGCTGCTCGCCCCGGTCACCCTCGCCCTCGGGGCACCGGTCACCTTCGCCCTGCTGGCCGCGGCCAACCTGGCCGGCACGGCGCTCGCCTGGTACCTGCTCCTCACCCGGACACTGCGGGCCCGCCCGCTCGCCGCCGGGCTCGGCGCGGCGCTCTGCGGCTTCGGTCCGGGCATGGTCTCGCAGAGCAACGCCCACCTGCACATGACCGCCCAGTGGCTGGTCCCGGTGATCGTCTGGCTGGTGGTCCGGCTGCTCCGGGCCGCCGACCCGGCGGGCCGCCCGGACGGCCCGGACCGCCGCCGGCTCGCCACCTCGACGCTCGGGCTGGCCGTGGCCGTAACCCTCCAGGTCTTCATCGGCGAGGAGGTGCTCTTCCTCACCGCGCTCACCCTGCTGGTCATGGCCGTCGCGTACGGGCTGGCCGACCGGGCGCTGCTGCGCCGGGCACTGCCCGGCTTCGCCGGCGGGCTGATGTGCGCCGCCGGGCTGGCCCTGTTCGTGCTGGCGTACCCGCTGTGGCACCAGTTCGCCGGGCCGCAGGGCGTCTCGGACGGGATGTTCAGCCCGCACTACTTCTCCGCCGACCTGACCAGCTGGACCCGGCTCTCCGCGCTCTCCGTGCTGGGCGGTGCCGACGCGACCCGGCTGACCACCGGTCCGGCCGAGTTCAACACGTTCCTGGGCTGGCCGCTGCTGCTGGTCGCCGCCGGCTGCGCGTTCTGGCTGGGCCGGCGCGCCCTGGTGATCGCCTGCCTCGCGGGGGCGCTGGTCATGGCGGCGCTCTCGCTCGGCCCCGAGGTGGTGGTCGGCGGCGAGCGGACGGGCGTGCCCGGCCCGTACGCCCTGCTGGCCGGGTTGCCGGTGGTGGACGGCGCACTGCCCATGCGGTTCGGCCTGGCGGTGCTGCCGCTGGTCGGGACGGTGCTCACCCTGGCCGTGCACCGGGCGCTGGGCGAGCGGGGGCGGGCCCGCCGGCTGGTCCCCCTCGCGGTCGGCGCGGCCCTGCTCAGCGTCTTCCCCGCGCCGCTGCCCACCACCGACCGGCCGCCGCTGCCCGAGTTCGTCAGCGGCGGGCACTGGCGGAAGTGCGTACGCCCCGGCGGGGTGCTGGTGCCGGTGCCCACGGCCACCCCGAAGGACCCCTGGCCGATGCGCTGGGGCGCCGCCGCCGACGCCGCGTTCGGCATGCCGGAGGGCTTCTTCATCGGCCCGTACGGCCGCAACGGCTCGGCCACCATGGGCACCTGGCAGCGGCCGACCTCCGCCCTGCTGGCCGACGTGGCGAAGCGGGGGGTGGCGCCGGCGGTCGGCGACCGGCAGCGCCGGCAGGCCGCCCGGGACATCGAGACCTGGGGCGCCTCCTGCGTGGCGCTGACCGACGACGCGCCGCACGCGGAGACCCTGCGCCGGACCCTGGAACAGCTCTTCGGGCCGGGCACCCGGATCGCCGACGCCTGGACCTGGCGGTTCTGACCCCGGACACGGCGAAGGGCCCCTCCCGTACGGGAAGGGCCCTTTCCGGTCGTCTCAGACGCGCGCGCCGACCGGCGGCGCGGACGCCTCGGCGAACTCCTCGCGCGGGTCGTGCAGCTGGCCGAGGGCGACCACCTCGCGCTTGAGGAAGAACGCCAGCGTCCAGTCGACCACGACCCGGACCTTGCGGTTGAACGAGGGGATCCGCGACATGTGGTAGGTGCGGTGCATGAACCAGGCCGGCCAGCCGGTCATCTTCACGCCGTAGACCTGCGCCACGCCCTTGTGCAGGCCGAGGCTGGCCACGCTGCCCGCGTGCTTGTGCTTGTAGTTGACCGGCTCGCGCCCGCGGATCACGTTCGCGATGTTGTCGGCCATCCGGGCGGCCTGCCGGACCGCGTGCTGCGCGCTCGGCGAGCAGAAGTTGCCCGGCTCCTTGGTCAGGTCCGGCACCGCGGCGCAGTCGCCGGCGCTCCACGCGCCCTCGACCACCCGGTCGCCGTCCACGATCTGGAGGGTGGGCAGGCAGGTGACCCGCCGCCGCTCGTCGCGCGGGAAGTCGGTCGCGTCCAGCATCGGCGACGGCTTCACGCCGGCCGTCCAGACGATCGTGTCGGACGGGAAGCTGGACCCGTCGGAGAGCTTCGCGACCCCGTCGACGCAGGACTCCAGCCGGGTGTCCAGGCGGATGTCCATGTTCCGCTTGAGCAGCTCCTGCACCGTGTAGGCGCCCATGTCCCGGTCGACCTCCGGCAGCACCCGCTGGGTGGCCTCGACCAGGACCCAGCGCATGTCCTCCGTCTTCAGCTCCGGGTAGTAGCGCAGCGCGTCCCGGGCCATGTCCTCCATCTCGGCGAGCGCCTCGATGCCGGCGTAACCGCCGCCGACGAAGACGAAGGTCAGCGCGCGGCTGCGGACCTCGGGGTCGGTGGTGGCGGCCGCCACGTCGAGCCGGTCCAGCACGTGGTTGCGCAGGAAGATGGCCTCACCGATGGTCTTGAACCCGATGCCGTGTTCGTGCAGGCCCGGGATCGGCAGGGTGCGGGAGACCGAGCCTGGGGCGACCACCACGTGGTCGTACTGAATCTCCCGGGTCGGGCCGCTGATCGGCTGCACGACGGCGGTCTTGCGGTCGTGGTCGATCCGGGTGACCGTGCCGGCCACGACCTTGCACTTGCGCAACTCCCGCCGCAGCGGCACCACAGCGTGCCGCGGGGAGATGTTGCCCGCCGAAGCCTCCGGGAGGAACGGCTGGTAGGTCATGTGCGGCTGCGGGTCGACGACGATGACCTCGGCCTCACGGGAGCTCAGCTTCTTGGACAGGCGCAGAGCGGCGTACAGGCCCACGTGCCCGGCACCCACGACAAGGATCCGCTTCGGATTCACGTCATCTATCTTTCCCCGGGCGGCTCAGCTAATCCCGTCCGAGACCCTCTTCTGTGACGGAGCACAACCCCTGTGACCTGCGCAACTTCTCGCGGCGTCCCGTTATCTGCGACGCAGGAGCCAGGCCAGGAGGCCGCTGAGACCCACCGCGACCAGCAGCCCGGCCACCGTCGCCGCCTGGAATCCGCCGTCCCCGCCGACTCCGCCGAGCCAGGCCAGCACGATGCCGAGCACGGCGCTCGCGAGCACCACCCCGCCGGCCCGGGCCAGCCAGCGCAGCACCAGGTCCGGGTCGACCACCGCGTCGTAGGGCAGCAGCGCGGCCAGCGCGCACAGGGTGTGCGCCAGGTAGAGCAGGGTCGCCACGGCGAGCAGCCGCCACAGCGCCGGCGGCCGGTCGAAGCCGAGCGTGGCGAGCAGCCAGCCGCCCACGGTCACCAGCGCGGCGAACGTCGGCCAGATCCGGCGCGGACCGGCCGCCGGCAGCACCGCCACCACCGTGAGGGCCAGCAGCGACCGCGGGGTGAGGGCCTCACCGGGGTACGCGACCAGGAAGCCGACCAGCACGCTGAAGAAGATGCCGGCCCGCACCAGCAGCGGCGTCGGGCTGACCCGGCCCACCGCGTACCGGAGCGCGCGGACCCGCTCGGTCAGCCCCTCGACGAGGTCGTTCATCTGCGCCACTCTTCGTTCGCGACTGCGGTACTCCGCTCCGCTGCGTTCCTCGCGCTCACCGAGCCGGCCTTCCGTTCGCGACTGCGGGACTCCGCTCCGCTGCGTTCCTCGCGCTCACCGCATACCCGCCTTCGGGGCCGTCGCCAGGCGGGCCACGTCGCGCAGCACCTGGTCGAGGCTGCCGGCGCCGGCCCAGCGCACCACCGGCACACCGTGCTCGCGGAGCTGGCCGATCATCGTGTCCCGGTCCAGCCGCCACAGCCGGTAGGCCACCTCGGCCCAGCCCCGGTCCTTCGGCACCGGCAGCTCGGCCGGCAGGGTGTCCACCGCGACCACGAACCGCCCGCCCCGGGCCATCCGGGCCAGCATCTGCGCCGAACGCTCGTCCAGCAGCGGGGTGAGCACCACCACCAGCGCGTCCGAGGAGAGCAGCTGCGGGCCGAAGACCTGGTCGTAGGGCTCGTGCGGCGACGACTCGGCCCTGACGTCGAGCAGCCACTCCAGCACGGTCAGGTACTGCCGGCGGCCGGTGGCCGGGCGCAGCCGGCGGGCGGCCGGCCCGTATTCCAGCAGCGCCACCCGGTCCCCCCGGTGCAGGTAGTGCTCGGCGATCGCGGCGGCCGCCCGGACGGTGGTGTCCAGCACCGACGCCGCGCCGCGTACGCCGCCGGAGCGGCCCGCCTCGGCCAGCACGTCGAGCAGCACCACCACCTCGGCGTCCCGGTCGGAGAGGGTGGCCGCCACGTGCAGCTGGCGGGCCCGCAGCGAGACCCGCCAGTCGATCCGGCGCAGCCGGTCCCCCGGTGCGAAGACGCGCACCCCGGCCAGCTCGCCGCCCTCCCCCGGCCGGCGCGAGTGGTGCGCGCCGACCAGCCCGGCGGCCCGGGGCATCGCCTCGACCGCCTCGAACGGCTCGGTCATCGGGTAGACCCGCATCCGGACCGCGTCGGTGACCACGGCCCGCGACACCAGCAGCCCGTCCGCGGCGGCGACCCGGGCGCCGGCCGGCCCGATCGGGTGCCGCCCCCAGCGCAGCGCCGTGCCGGTCAGCTCCAGGTCGACGGCGGCGCCGGACGGCACCGAGGTGACGAAGGGCCGGTCGGCGCCGCCGGAGCGGCTCACGTCCACCCCGGTCCCGCCGAAGCCGACCTTCTCCACCCGCAGCCAGCGCGACATCCGGGTCCGCACCACGGCCATGTCGTAGGAGACGGTGTCCGGGTTGGCCACGGCCACCGTGGCGGCCATCGGCGCGCCCTCCACCAGGTGCGCGTCCTCGACGCCGATCGCCAGCTCGGGCAGCGCGGTGGGCCGGCGGCGCAGCGCGTACGCGGTGCCCAGCGCGAACGGGGTGGCCAGCACGACCAGGTCGATCCGGCCGAGCAGCACCGCGGCGACCAGGAGCAGGCCGGTGAGCAGCACGGCCCGGCCGAGCGCCCAGGTGGGCGCCCAGCCGCTCGCCGGTTCCTGACGGTCGGTCATCAGCGCCCGGCGGGTCCGGCCGCGTAGCTGGGCAGCGCTCCGCTGGCCGGGGCGGGCGTCGACTCCAGCACCTCACCGACCACGAAGGACGGGTCGACCCGGCGCAGCCACATCTCCGGCCGCAGGGTGATCCGGTGCGCCAGCGCGGGCACCGCCACCGCCTTGACGTCCTCCGGAACCACATAGTCGCGGTTGGCGAGCACCGCGCGGACCCGGGACAGCAGCAGCAGCGCCAGCGAGCCGCGCGGTGACGCGCCGACCAGCGCGGACGGGTGATCCCGGGTGGCCGCGGTCAGCGCCACGATGTACCGGCCGATCGAGTCCTCGACCACCACGTCCTCCAGCGCCGACTGCATGGCGCGCAGCGTGCCGGCGTCCACCACCGGCTTGATCTCGGCCTCCTCCCGGCGGCGGGCGATCCGCCGTTGCAGCACCTCCCACTCCTCGTCGTGGTTCGGATAGCCGAACGAGACCCGGAGCAGGAACCGGTCGAGCTGCGCCTCGGGCAGCGGGTAGGTGCCCTCGTACTCGATCGGGTTGGCGGTGGCGAGCACGTGGAACGGCTCGTCCAGCCGGTAGGTGACGCCCTCGACCGAGACCTGCTTCTCCTGCATCGCCTCCAGCAGCGCCGACTGGGTCTTCGGTGGCGTCCGGTTGATCTCGTCGGCGAGCAGCAGGTTGGTGAAGACCGGGCCGGCCCGGAACGAGAAGTCGCCGCTGCGCTGGTCGTAGAGGAAGGAGCCGGTGACGTCGGCGGGGAGCAGGTCCGGGGTGAACTGGAGGCGGCGGAAGTCGAGCCCGAGGGCCTGCGCGAACGACCGCGCGGTGAGCGTCTTGCCCAGGCCGGGCAGGTCCTCCAGCAGGACGTGGCCGCCGGCCAGGATGCCGGCCAGAACCAGCTCCAGCGCCTCCCGCTTGCCGACCACGACGGTGCCGACCGCGTCGAGCACCGCGCGGGCCAGCCGGCCGACCTCGGCGGGGGGCATGCTCCGGTCCACGTCGTTCATCACAGCTTCTCCAGTTCGGCGACGATCGCCGCGAGGTCGCGCGGCAACGGGGGGCGGCGGGCGGGGGTGCCGAGGAACGTCCACAGCGGCTCGCCCAGCAGGGCGCGGGCGCGGGCCGGATCGGACTCGCGGGTGATGCCGTGTTTCTGGCGCAGCCGCTCGTCGGCCAGTTCGCCGAGGCGGGGCAGCACCCGCTCGGTGAACCGCTCCCGATTGCCGGAGCACCAGTCCAGCGGGCGTTCCCACCCGTTGATCGCGGCGCGCAGGGCGTCCCGGGCGGACCAGTTCCAGGTGCCGGGTTCCTCGCCGGCCGGGGCGCGGACGCCGGCCCGGGATGGTGGCGGGGGCGACAGCTCGGCGGTGACCCGGCGGACGGCGAGCACGGCGAGCACGCCCGCCACGATGATCCAGAGTGAGACCTGGAGGCCGACCGCGCGCAGCCCGACGACGACCACCACCACGATCGCGGCGGTGACCGCGAGGGTGCGGAGCACCCAGCGCGCCCGCCCGCCGCCGGGCCGGCGCGCCTCCCCGGCGGGCTCCTCGTCGAACGAGAGCAGGTCGTCGATGCTCGTGCTCACGGCATCACCTCGGCAACCGTGGTCAGCTCGCCGCGCAGCCGGCGCAGGGCGGCCCGGGCCTGGTCCCGCATCCGCTCGTCGACCGTGTGGGTGGCGTACCGGGCCTCGCGGTAGACGTGCGCGAAGCCGTCGAGCACGTCGGCGCTGGCGATCGCCGGGACGCCGGCCGCCGGGTCGCCGCTCAGCAGCCGGCTGACCAGGTCGGTGGGGGTGTCCCCGGCGCGCCGCGGCACCCCGGCCTCGTCGGCGGCCTCCTCCAGCCGGACCCAGCAGGCGATCACCGCGGTGCGCGGGTCGGTGGACCGGTCGTCCAACTCCTCCAGGCCGGCGTCCAGCGCGGCCACCACCTCGCGGGCGGTGCCCTCGGCGGTACGCCGGACCCGCTGGGTGGGCACCGCGCGGGTGGTCCGGCGCAACGCACCGCCGAGCACGGTCCAGAGCACGTAGCCGACGGCGGTCAGCACGGCCGCCGCGAGCAGCACGATGGCGGCGGTGACGAGCCAGCCCGGGAGGCCACCCGAGGTGGGCGGGCCGAACTCCCGGGGCTCGACCGTGATCGAGGGCGCGGGCTCGGCGGACGGGTAGTCCGGCACGTACGGGATGTTGTCGGCGGCGGGCGGGATCCGGCTCGCGCCGATGGCGGAGTGCCCGGCGGCGAGCGCGGCGACGGCCAGCAGCAGGGTCACCGCCGCGACCGGCCACCACCTGCGCAGCACGCCGAGGTCCATCCCACCGCCCAACGCATTCCTCAGTCCACCCCGGCCAGGTCCTTCGCCCGGGCGAACACGTCGTCCAACATCGCTGGTGTCAGCCGTCCGGTGAAGGTGTTCTGCTGGCTGACGTGGTAGCAGCCGAGCAGCGCCGGTGCGGACGTGCCGGACCAGTGTGCCCCATGGCCGAAGGCGGGGCGCGGCGTGGGCGGGCGCTGTCCGTACACGTGGCGCAGCACCGGCCACCACGCGGCCCAGGCGAACGCGCCCAGGGCGACCACGACGCGCAGGGTGGGCCGGATCAGCGCGACCTCGCGGTGCAGCCACGGCGCGCAGGTGTCCCGCTCGGCCGGGGTGGGTTTGTTGTCCGGCGGCGCGCAGCGCACGGCGGCGAAGATGCGGGTGTGCCGCAGGGCGAGGCCGTCGTCGGCGGACACGCTGGTCGGCTGGTTGGCCAGCCCGGCCCGGTGCAGCGCGGCGAAGAGCACGTCACCGGAACGGTCCCCGG
The DNA here is from genome assembly GCF_040610095.1 of Micromonospora sp. NPDC004540. Classification (NCBI taxonomy): domain Bacteria; kingdom Bacillati; phylum Actinomycetota; class Actinomycetes; order Micromonosporales; family Micromonosporaceae; genus Micromonospora; species Micromonospora sp. NPDC004540. The sequence goes on along the minus strand of NZ_JBEXLR010000033.1, from coordinate 1,281 downwards.
TGAAGATCCGGCCCGTGCGGTTGCCGCCGTGCGCGGCGGGCGCCAGGCCGAGGATGCCGATCCGCGCGTCGGGCGGGCCGAAGCCGGGCACCGGCCGCCCCCAGTAGTCCTGGTCGCGGAAGGCCGCCCGCTTGACCCGGGCCACCTCCTCCCGCCAGACGACGAGCCGCGGGCAGGCGAAGCAGTTGCTCACCGCGCCGTCCAGGTCGGCCAGGTCGGTCGCCCGCGCGGCGCGGGCGACAACCTCGGCGGGCGTACGCGGCTCAGCCAAGTTTCGCCCGGAAGAGTTCCAGCGTGCGGGCCCAGGCGGTGGCGGCGGCCCGCTGGTCGAAGTGCTCCGGCCGGTCCTCGTTGAAGAACGCGTGCGCGGTGCCCGGGTAGTCGTAGGTCTGGCAGGCGCCGCCGGCGGCCTCGATGGCCCGGCGTACGCTCTGCACCCCGTCGGCGGCGGACAGGCCGTCCGCCTCGGAGCAGTGGATGAGCGCGGCTTTGCCGGCGTAGCCGGCCCAGCCGGTGCGGCCCGCGTTGTCCGCCGCGCCGGCGCTCATGCCCTCCCAGGGCAGCCGCGGGTAGAAGCCGGCGGTGGCGACGATCCGCTCGGAGAACGTGCCGGACCACAGCGCCAGGCTGGCCCCGGCGCAGAACCCGGCGCAGCCCACCTTGCCGGCGACCTCGGGCCGGCTGGCGAGGTATTCGGCGGCGGCCGCGATGTCGCTCGCCGCCTCGTCCATCTGGGTGCTGTTCAGCATCTGCCGGGGCTCACTCGGCTTGCTCGCCGGGCCGCCGTGCCGGAAGTCGGGCGCGAGGGCGACGAAGCCGGCCTCCGCGAAGCGGTCCACCACCGCCCGGACGTGGGGCACCAGGCCCCACCAGTCCTGGATGACGATGACCGCCGGGCTGGCCGCACCGCCGGAGGGTATCGCGAGATACCCCTCGCTCGTCCCCCCGTTGCCGGTGAAGCTCACCATCTCGCCCATGGTCCCGTCCTCCTAGCGGTCAGTCATCGTTGGCTGGTCGCACAGTGGGTGTTACGTGCGGGTAGCGTGCCACGCGGTCACCGGCCCGGGGAAGACGAAAGAACAGTGGCATTCACCTCCTGTTCGTCTCCCGGACCGGTCCGTCACCGCCGCCGGGCTCGACCGGCGGACCGTCGTGCGTTCCCGTGCCCCACGAGGTCCTCCATCGTGGACGCGCCGACACGTGGGCGGGCGCCACGCGCCGGACTCCGCGGTGGTGCGGGTGCCGGATTCCGGGGTGCTGCTGCTCGGCGACTGCTGGTAC
>NZ_JBEXLR010000032.1:0-56160 GCF_040610095.1 Micromonospora sp. NPDC004540 | reverse complement strand
GGCCGGCCAGGCGCGGGCGCGCAGCCGCGCGGCCACGGCGGCCGGGTCGGCCCGCAGCAGCCAGTCGCGCAGCGCCTCCACCGTCTCGGTCAGCTCCGGTTCGATGGCGTCCGGGTCGGCCACGTCGACGCCGAACGGCAGCCCGGCGCGCAGCCGCGCGTCCTCGGCGGCGAGCGCCAGCAGTTCCTCGACCAGGGCGTACCGGGTCAGCGCCCGGATGCCGACGGTCAGGTGCAGCGAGCTGGACTCCTGCGCCTGGGCGCTGTGCAGCCAGCCGCGCGGCAGGTAGAGGGCGTCGCCGGGTTCGAGCACCACGTCCAGCGCGGGCCGGCCCTCGGCGGTGGCGGCGACCTCGTCGGCCCGGCCGCCCCAGGGCTGCTTCTCCAGCGGGTCGGGCAGCACCGGCGGGTGGATCCGCCAGTGCTTGCGCCCGTCGACCTGGAGCACGAACACGTCGTGGGTGTCGTAGTGGGTGGCGAAGCCCTGGCTGCCGGCCGGGGTCAGATAGGCGTTGACCTGCAACGGCTGGGCCAGCGCGGCGCCCAGGTCGCGGGCGAAGTCGACCAGCGCCGGCCAGGTGCGGTGCAGGCCCTGGAGGACCAGGGTGGCGCCGTCGGCATACAGGGCCAGCACCTTCTCGTCGAGGACCTGGTCGTCGATCTCGGCGCCCGCGCCGCCGCCGCCGGTGTACCACGCCGCCGGCACCAGCTGGCCGTCCTTGGCGACCCGCAGGAACGGGGTACGCAGGCCGCGGCGGCTGAGCAGCTCGTCGGCGTCGGCGGGGCTGAGCAGGTCGGTGAAGCCGGCCGGGTTGGGCAGCTCGGCCGCCCGGGACAGCAGCGGGCTGCGCCCCCAGTGGTCGGCGGCGAACTTGGCCGGCTCCACCGCGACGCACCGGGCGAGGGCGTCGGTCGCGGAAGACGGAACCGCCGGGCGGCCGTGGCCGCCCGGCGGGTCGAAGTGCGTCATGGTCATCCGTCAGGCGCTGCCGTCGGCGCCGCCGTCGCGCTGACCGGGGGTCGCGCCACCGTCGGCCGGACCCTCCGCACCGGTGTCGGCACCCTGGTCCGCGCCGCGCTCCGCGCCACGGTCGGCGCCGCCGTCCGCGCCACCGTCCTGCTGCCCCCGGGTCGCGCCACCGTCGGCCGGGCCCTCGGCACCGCCGCCGCTGGTGGTCTGCATGTCGTCGTCGTTGAGTGCCATGGGTGCTCCCTCGGTGTGCCGCCCCGTCGCCCGGGGTCCGTGTGCAGCGGGTGGTACCCCACGTCCGATCTTTCCTAACCACACCGTAGACGCCGGGGCCGGGCCGCACGGACGGTTCGCCGGGCCCGCACGGGTCGCCGGGAAGCGGGCGGTCGCGTCCGGTGCCAGGATGGCGGAGTGGAGCACGCCGGAAGGGGGTGGCCGTGGGGCAGCCGGAGCCGTTGACGCCGCTGGCCGAGGACTGGCAGCGGGCGCTCGCCGTGGTGGCCCACCCGGACGACCTGGAGTTCGGCGCGGCCGCCGCGGTGGCCCGCTGGACCGGGCAGGGCAAGCAGGTCGTCTACTGCCTGCTCACCAGCGGGGAGGCGGGCATCGACGGGATGCCGCCGGAGCGCAGCCGGGTGCTGCGGGAGGAGGAGCAGCGGGCCTCGGCCGCCGTGGTCGGGGTGGACACGGTGGAGTTCCTCGGCCTTCCCGACGGGCTGCTGGAGTACGGGGTGGCGCTGCGCCGCGAGATCGCCGCGGTGGTGCGCCGGCACCGGCCGGACATCGTGCTCACCAACAACTTCCGCGACACCTGGGACGGGGCGTACGCGCTCAACCAGGCCGACCACATCGCCTGCGGCCGGGCCACCCTGGACGCCGTCCGCGACGCCGGCAACCGGTGGATCTTCCCGGAACAGCTCACCGACGGAGTGCGGCCGTGGAACGGGGTCCGCGAGGTGTGGGCGGCCGGCTCCCCGCAGGCGCGGCACGGGGTGGACGTGACCGCCAGCTTCGACCGCGGCGTGGCGTCGCTGCGGGCGCACGGGGCCTACCTGAGCGGGCTCGGCGACGGCGGATTCGACGCCCAGGAGTTCCTCGAGGGGCTGGCCCGGCCGGCCGGCACCCGGCTGGGCGTCCGCTACGCGGCCGCCTTCGAGGTGTTCCGGATCGACCTCGCCTAGGCGGCCGCGATGATCCTGGTCGGCACGTCCGGCTGGCAGTACCGGGACTGGCGGGAGCGCTTCTACCCGGGGAAGCTGCCGCAGCGGCTCTGGCTGGAGCACTTCGCCGCGCGGTTCGCCACGGTCGAGGTGAACAACGCCTTCTACCGGCTGCCCGAGCGGGACACCTTCGTGGCCTGGCGGGACCGCACGCCGGACGACTTCTGCGTGGCGGTGAAGATGAGCCGCTACCTCACCCACATCAAGCGGCTGCGGGAACCGGCCGAGCCGGTGGCCCGCTTCCTGGACCGGGCCACCGGGCTGGGCGACCGGCTGGGCCCGGTGCTGGTGCAGCTTCCGCCCACCATGCGGGCCGACCCGGCGGCGCTGGACGCGACGTTGCGGCTGTTCCCGGCCGAGGTGCGGGTGGCGGTCGAGCCCCGGCACCCGTCCTGGTGGACCGACGACACCCGGCGCGTCCTGGAGCGCCACCGGGCGGCGCTGGTCTGGGCGGACCGGCTCAGCCGCCCGGTCACCCCGCTGTGGCGCACCACCGACTTCGGCTACCTGCGGCTGCACGAGGGCCGGGCCCGGCCCTCGCCCCGCTACGGTCGCGCCGCGTTGGCCACCTGGGTGCGCCGGCTGGCCGCCGCCTTCCCGGCCGGCGAGCCGGCGTACGTCTACTTCAACAACGACCCGGGTGGCGCGGCGATCGTCGACGCGGTGGCGTTCGCCGAACTGGCCCGGCGGGCCGGGCTGCCGGTCACCCGCACGCCGCCGGCCCGCCCCGCCACGTTGGCGGAACGGGCCGGGGACGGCGCGGTCACGGGATCATCCGGCCCAGGTCCTTCGGCATCGCCGACTTGACGTCCTCCCATTCGCCCTGGGTCACGTGCTTGCGCAGGGTGTCCAGCACCACCTGCACCACCCGCTCCGTACCGCCCTCCACGTCGTACGGGAAGCCCTGGCGGACCTCGTAGAGGAAGTCTTCGCGGTTCAGCTTGATCGGCACGTTCTCCGGCTGCCACCCGTCGAAGTAGACGCCCCGCAGCAGCACCGGCAACTGTTGGGCGAACTCGACACTCTGCCCCACCGGCATCCGGTCCCGCAGCAGGTGCAGCACCGTACGGATCGCCGCGTAGGACTGGTTGCGGCACTCCTTCGGCCAGCCGTACGCCGACTCGATCTCCTTGAGCATCACGTTCGTCTTGTCCAGCGAGGACTCGAACGCGGAAATCATCTGCTCAGCCATCTGCCCACCCCCGTGCGTCGGTTTCCCAGCGTCGGTCGTCGGTGCGCCCCGGCGGCCCACTGGGCCCTCGCCAGAGCCGGGTCGGGCTGAACCGACCGGGCCGCTCGCCCCGCCGGGGCAGGTCGGACCTCCCGACCACGTGCAGCACCCCGCCGCGACGGCGATCCGCTACGACCCGCACCGTCATGACCCCACCTCCTCCTCGGCCGCGCGGTCGTGTCGGTCGACGGACCGCGCACACCGTCCATGCTGCTGAGGCATCGGGTGAGGCGGCCTCACCCCGTCCGGGTGAACTGTCAGTCGGCGTCGAGCAGGCCGGCCAGGGTGGTGGCGTTGCGCTGGGCGTAGTCGCGGTAGCAGTTGTTCATGAGGACGTGGGTCCGCTCGGCCTCGCCGGCCAGTTCGCGCAGTTTCGGGGCCCAGTCGCGCAGCTCCCGCTTGGAGTAGTCGTAGCCGAACTTCTCGTGGATGTCCTTGCTGGTCCACTTGTCGCTGTGCCCGTGGAAGCGGACCACCACGAGGTCCGCGGTGGCCGCCAGCACCGGGGGTACGGACGACTTGTGCCCCTGCGGCATGTCCACGCAGACGTACGGCAGCTCGTGCTGGCGCAGGAAGCCCAGCGTCTCCTCGGCGTTGTCGCCGTCGAACCAGGAGGCGTGCCGGAACTCGAAGACCGGGCGCAGCGGGTCGCACCGCCGGGCCACCTCGAGCAGGTACTGCTTGTTGTCCCGCTTGATGGTGAACCAGGGCGGGAACTGGAACAGGATGGCGCCCAGCTTGCCGGCCTCGACCAGCGGGTCGAGGGCGGACAGGAAGCGGGTCCAGACCTCCTCGTACGCCTGCGGCGGCAGGTCGTCCGGGTAGAGGTTCTTCTTCTCCGTCTCCGGGCGCAGGTCCTTGTAGAGCGACGACACCCGGGTCGGGTGCCCGGTCAGGAGGCTGAACGCCTTGACGTTGAAGGTGAAGCCGGGCGGGGTGCGTTCCACCCAGAGCCGCGCGGTCCGCTCCGCCGGCGGCGAGTAGTAGGTGGCGTCCACCTCGACCAGCGGGAACTGCCGGGCGTAGTAGGACAGCCGCTTCTCCGGGGTGTCGGCGGTGGCCGGATACCAGCCGGAGTCGAGTAGCGTCCGGTCGGTCCAGGAGGCGGTGCCCACCTTGATGTCACCCATCTGGCGAGTCCACCGCTACCGGGACCGACCGGCAACCCGGGCGGCTCAGGCCGCCCGCCGCTCCCGGGTCTGCTTGCAGGTCACGCAGGAGGTCGCGGACGGGAAGATCTCCAGCCGCTCCACCGGGATCGGCGCCGAGCAGCCCTCGCAGAAGCCGTACGTGCCCTCGTCGAGCCGGGTGAGCGCGTGCTCGAACTGGGCGCGCCGGTCCAGGATGGTGCGCAGCAGGGACTGGGCGGTGTCCCGCTCGGCGGTCTTGGTGCCGCTGTCGGCCTGGTCGTCGCCGGCGGTGTCGCCGACCTCGACCAGCCGGAGCACCTGGCTCTGCAGCACGGCCTGCTCGTACTCCGCGGTCAGCTCGTCGTACCGCGACCTGAGGGACTGCCGGATCTGGTCGACCTCCGCCTGGGAGCGGCCCGTGGCTGTCGTGTCGTGGACGAGCATCGCTGCCTGCCTTTCCTGGGGCCTCATACCGGTCCGGGGCGGCGAGCGCCCCGGATCGTGGTCCGATGGATGCGCGGGCGAGATCACCCGTGCTCTGTGAGCCGGGCGATTACCCGGAGGCTCCGCGGATCAAACCGGGGATTTCCGCGTTCTTCGTGGCCGTTCGTGCGCGGTTGCGCCGCCCGGACCGTCCCCGTCCCGGCCGCTCCGGCGCCGGTCGTCCGAAATCGGGGCCGTCGGCGCAGGTCAGCCGGCCTCGACCAGGGCCGGGTGCCGCGGGTCGTCGGCGCGGACCACCACGTCGGCGAAGGAGGCGGGATCGACCTCGTCGGCGTACCGGGCGAAGGCCGGCAGGGTCCAGCGCAGTTCCGGGTCGGTCCGCCGGTCCAGGGCCGCCGGGGAGAGCACCAGGTGGACGGCGACGTCGAACGGCAGGCCACCGCCGAGCAGCAGCGCCCCGCTGACCAGGACCACCCCGCCGGGCGGCAGGTCGACGTACGGGGCGCGGCTGGCCCGGTCGGCGGCGGCGTCCCAGAGCGACGGGAGCAGCCGGCCCGAGCCGTCCGGGCCGGCCGGGTCGAGCACCTCCCGGCGCAGGCCGACCTCGTCGACCCAGCCCTCGTAGTACGCGTCCGGGTTGGTCCGGCCGTGCTCCAGGCGGATCGAGGCGGGCCGGAGGAAGTCGGCGGCCCGGACGTGCAGCACCGGGCGGCCGGCGGCGCGCAGCGGGTCGACCAGCGCGGCGGCGAGGGCGTCCGGCTCGGCGGCCGGCGGGCCGTCCACGGCCACCCGCAGCCGGCCGGGCACGGCGGCGCCGGCGAGCCGGTCGGTCAGTTCGGCGACGAGCAGCTCGGGCGTGATGGGGCGGACGCGCATCCGACCATCCTGCCCGGCGGGCGGGACGGGTCACCAGGCGATCGGCCGGGCGGTCGGGGCTCCGTCCGGAGGGCGATCGGCACGTGGTGGCCGGACCCGGGCGGCGTCAGCCGGTGCGGTCGATGGTGACCCGGGCGTCGTCGGCGAGCCGGTAGCCGACGCCGTAGACGGTGGTGACCAACGGCACGTCCACCCCGACCTTGCCGCGCAGCCGGCGCACGTGCACGTCGACGGTGCGGACGCCGGCGTGCTCGTACCCCCAGACGGCATTGAGAAGTTGCAATCGGGTGAACACCCGGCGGGGGTGGGCGACGAGGTGCAGCAGCAGGTCGAACTCCAGCCGGGTCAGCGGCAGCGGCTCGCCGTCGCGGAGCACGGACCGGGACGCGGCCAGGATGTGCAGGGTCGGGATGGTCGGCGCGAGCGGGCGGCCCGGGGAGCGGCCGGCCGGCACCGGGTCGGGGCGGCGTTCGGCCGGGGCGGTGCCGGTGCTGATCACGGCGTCGCCGCGTTCGAGCAGCTCACGGGCGGCATCCAGGAGCCGGCGGGCGGCCGGGGTGAGCGACTCCTCACAGGCCAGCGGGATGTTCAGGGTGACCGTGAGCATGGGTGCCGTGGTGTTGGCGGGGCGACGCTGGCCGCCGGGGGGACGACCCGGGACCGCGGGTTGGGACGTATGCCATCCGGCGCGCGACGAGGCGGGGCTGACCGACATGGTCCTCCTTGGCTGGTCCGGGTATCTCCCCACGGCCCGGGAACGCCGCTTCATCGATGCTTCCCGGCGCCTGTGCGAGGGTCAAGGGGCGGCTGCGTTGCATGAATGTGACAATTGACGAACACATCGGAGCCGAATGCTCGCTCTGCGTACGAGGCCCGTTGATTACAGCAGAGCGACGAGATGACCCGGTACGGGGGGTCCCCGCCCGGTTCACATTGGCCGGTGCCGGGCCGGGCGGCGCGGCAACGTGAACGCGGCGCACCCGGGATTCGGGTACGCCGCGCACCGGCCGACGGGGTCTCAGCGCTCGCGGTCCACCACGATCAGGGCCTCGTCGGCGAGCCGGTAGCCGATGCCGTACACGGTGGTCACCAGCGGTGTGTCGACGCCGAGCTTGGCCCGCAGGCGGCGCACGTGGACGTCGACGGTGCGGGCCACCGCGTGCTCGTAGCCCCAGACGTTGGCGAGCAGTTGCAGCCGGGTGAACACCCGACGGGGATGCTCGGCGAGGAAGAGCAGCAGGTCGTACTCGATCCGCGTGAGGATCACCTCGACGCCGTCGTGCCGGACCCGGCGGGTGCCGGTGAGGATGCGTACCGTGCCGGGCTCCTCGGCCCCGACGGGCGGCGCGGGCGGCTCCGGCGGCGCGGCGGCGCGGCGCAGGTCGAGCACCGCGCGGGCGGCCTGGTGCTCCTCGGGCCGGAGCAGGCCCTCGCCGGAGGCGGCGAGTTCGTCGAGCAGGTCGACCAACCGGGCCAGGCCGGGCGTCAGCGCGCCGGCGCCCAGGTCGAGGGTGATGGTCAGGGTCGGGGCGGCACGCGGCCGGGGCGGGACCGCGCGGTCGGGGCGGCCCGGCCGGGCCGGACGGGAGGAGATGGCGACGACGGACATGGGGCCTCCTGTGCGGGCGGTCGCCCCGCCCCACCGGGTGCGGCGGGGCGGTCAGCGGGGTGCCCGGCCGGCGGTGACCGGGGGCGCGGTGGACGAGGGTCGGAGCGGCGGGGTGGGGCCGAGCGTGGGCAGGCCGGCGATGCGCCAGGCGGCGAAGCCGCCCGCCACGTCGGTGGCCCGGTGCAGGCCGAGGTCCTGGAGCGCGGCGGCGGCCAGCGAGGACGTGTAGCCCTCCTGGCAGAGGACGATCACCGGCACGTCGTAGTCGACGGCCTGCGGCAGCCGGGCCGCGCAGCGCGGGTCGAAGCGCCACTCCAGGACGTTGCGCTCGACGGCGAGGGCGCCCGGGACGGTGCCGTGCGCGGCGCGCTGGCCGGCCGGCCGGATGTCCACCAGCAGCGCCCCGCCCCGGACCGCCAGGTGGGCCTGCTCGGGGTCGAGCCGGCGCAGCCGGGCGCGGGCGGCGGCGAGGATCTCGTCGATGCTCCGGGAGCCGGGGGGCGGGACCGGACAGCTCTCGGTGCGGATGGGTGTCTGCGCCATCGTGGCGTCCTTCCGTGCGGCGGAGGTCGGGGGCGGGAGTGCGGGCCGGTTCACCAGGCCACCCCGGCCTCGGCCACCTCGGCGACCAGGAGCCGCCCGGCGGCGAGGCGGTAGCGGGTCATCCGGCGCAGCGCGGGCCGGTAGACGTGCACGCTGACCGCCGGCTGGTCGGTCCGGTTGGTGACCACGTGGACGTGGCGGGGGCCGAAGCGCCGGCCGGCGCCGGCGGCGAGCCGGTGCGGACGCAGCCGCCCGCCGCTGACGGTCTCCTCGGTGAGGGTGCCGGCGACGACCAGGAAGGCGCCCGACGAGCCGCCGTGGTCGTGCAGGTCGGTGCCCTGCCCGGGCAGCCAGCTCAGCGCCCACACCTCGTGCTCGGCGTCGGCGGCGAGCCGCGCGTACCACCGCTCGGCGCGGTCGAAGCGCAGCGGCACCGGCCAGCCGGCCGGGTCGGCCCAGCGGGCGGCGACGGCGAGCAGGTCGGACGGGTCGGAGCTGATCATCGGCGGGGCGTCCTCACGGTACGGGAGCGGCTCGTGCCCCTCACTATAGGCTTTAAACCCTATAGGTTTAGTAGGTAATACCGGATGCTGGGACGGTTTCGGTGCGCGCCTCGGGAGGTCAGCGGAGGACGGGCAGGTCCACCCGGTAGCCGGGGACCGACGGCCAGCGGACGGTGAGCACCACCGACTCGCGCTCGGCGTACCAGGAGTGGTCCACGCCCCGGCCCCAGACCACGTAGTCGCCGGGCGTGCGCAGCACCACGGTGCGGTCCGCCAGCTCGATCCGGAACGCCCCGCTGATCAGCACCAGCAGGGCGGTACGCCGCTCGCCGGTGGCCCACCGCGAGCGGGTCTCCCCCGCCGGGTGCACGCCCCACTTCACCTCGACCTCGGTGCTGTGCCGGACGTCGCCGGGCGGCTTGAAGTGGCCCAGCAGCCAGCCCGCGTCGGTCGCCCCGTCCACCGCCGCGTTGCCGACGTACACCCGATCGTCCATCCGCGCCTCCCGTGCCGGCTCGGCAAGCTACCAGGCGGACCGGCGGACCTTTTACTAGCCTGGGCGGATGCCCGACGAACTCGACGCCGAGGCGCTCGCCTTCGCCCACCGCATGTTCGACCTGGCGCGCGCCGGGACCACCGACGAGCTGGCGGCGAACGTGGACGCGGGGCTGCCGGTCAACCTCACCAACGGCAAGGGCGACACGCTGCTCATCCTGGCCGCCTACCACGCCCACCCGGAGACCGTGGCCGCGCTGCTCGCCCGGGGCGCCGACCCCGCCCGGACCAACGACCGGGGGCAGACCGCGCTCGCCGCGGCCGTGTTCCGCAGGAACGCCGAGGCGGTCCGGGCGCTGCTCGGCGCCGGCGCCGACCCCGGGCACGGCAATCCGTTGGCGGTCGAGACCGCCCGCTTCTTCGACCTGCCCGAGATGCTCGCCCTCCTCGGCCGGAGCTGACCGGTCGGGGCGAGGTGCCGGCGCGCCCGACGCGACCGGCGGCGGGACGGTATACAGGGGCGGTGGAGGATCCCGTACCCGAGCAGATGCGCACGGCGGCCGGCGCGCTGCTGGCCGCGCTCGACGAGCCGGCCCGGCAGCAGGCTCGGCACGACTTCGACGACGAGCCGGCGCGCCGGTGGCTGGAGTACCGGCCCCGGCCCCGCCCCGGCGTCAGCCTCGCCGACCTGGACGGCACCGCCCGCAAGGCCGCCCACCGGCTGCTCGCCACCGCGCTCAGCCCCGCCGCGTACGCCCAGGCCATGGCGGTGGTGGCGCTGGAGGAGGTGCTGGACCGGGTTGAGGGCTGGCGGCGCGGCCGGCACAGCGGCGACTACTGGGTGGCGGTCTTCGGCGACCCGGCGCGCGACGACCGGTGGGCGTGGCGGTTCGAGGGGCACCACCTCTCGGTGAGCATGACCGTGGTCGACGACCAGGTCTCCCCCGCCCCGATCTTCCTCGGCGCCCACCCGGCCACGGTCCGGCACGCCGGCCGGCCGGTCTCCCGGCCGCTCGGACCGGAGGAGGACCTGGCCCGCGAGCTGCTCGACGCGCTCGGCCCGGCGGGCCGGGCCGCCGCGATCGTCGCCGACGAGGCCCCGGCCGACATCATCAGCGCAACCCGGCCCACCGCGCCGGGGCGGCTCGACCCGCTCGGCGTACCCCGGGGGCGGCTCACCCCGACCGGCCGGGCGCTGCTCGACCGGCTCGTCGCGCTCTACCTGGACCGGCTCCCGCCGGAGCTGGCGGACCGGGAGGCGGGCCGACTCACCGACGGCGAGCTGCATTTCGCCTGGGCCGGCCCGGCCGGGCCGGGGCAGCGGCACTACTACCGCATCCAGGGCGACGACCTGCTGATCGAGTACGACAACACCACCGAGGACGGCAACCACGCGCACACTGTGCTGCGCCGCCCGGCCAGCGACTTCGGCGCCGACGTGCTGGCCGCCCACCACGCCGCCGCACACTGACGGCCCCACGTCCGCGTGGTTGATCAAGAAGTCTGCGTCGCAGTTGATCTTCAATCAGACGCAAACTCCGTGATCAACCCTGGGCCTGTCGACGGGCTCGTGAGCGCCCCCGGGCCAGGGCAGCGTCGGCCCATGCCTTGATGATCGGGTGGGGATCGGCCCGCTCGGCGAGTTCGGGTTGAAAGAGGGTGCCCAGGAAAAAGGGATGCGCGGGCAGCTCCGCGACCCGGATGAAGCCGTCCTCGTCGACGCCGGTGAACCGCATCCCGTGCGCGGTCAGCGCCTGCATGGTCGCCGGGTTCAGGCCGTACGAGCAGTGGTAGTGCTCCACGGTTCGGCGCGCGCCCAGGGCTCGCTCGAAGAGCGATCCGCTGGTGGCGAGGACGACGCACTCGTCGCCGCCCACGCTGCAGGACAACGGAATCAGGACGTCCTCTTCCGCGAGGCCGGCCACCTGCATCGCGAACTCGATGACCGCCAACTGGAGGCCGCCGCAGGTTCCCAGGAGAGGAATCCCGCCTCGGCGGGCGGCACCTGCGGCAGCGATGACGCCCGACTCCGTCTCATAGGGGCTGCCGACGAGCCAGACCCCGTCGTAGTCGTCGAGGCTGCCGTCGACCTGCGCCGTGTGGATCCAGGTGGCGTCGATCGTCATGCCGCTGCTCGCCGTCAGACCCCTGATCGCCCGGACGACCGGCGCGTGCGCGGCATCGTCAAGATGGTGGTCGCCAACCAGGGCCAGTCGAGTAACGACGTTCATGCGATGCATCTCCGTCCTGCTCCGTGTCACGGGAGGAAGCTGCTGGTGGGGGTGCGGAACGCCGGGTCAGGGGCGGCGGGCCTCGATGAGGAAGCGCCGGGCGTGCGCCACGAACGGGCCCTCGGCGCGGATGCGCTCGTGCAGGCGGCGCAGCTCGGCACGGTACCGGTCGACGGTGAAGCCGGGCACGGTCCAGACCACCTTGCGCAGGAACCAGACCACCGCGCCGATGTCGTGGAAGACGGTCCGCAGGGTGGCCGTGCGCAGGTCCACCACGGTCAGCCCGGCGGCCTCGGCGGCGGCGACCGCCTGCTCCGGTAGGCGACTGGCCGGCGGTGGCAGCGGCCCGAGGACGGCCTCGCTCAGCTCGCGGACCGTGCCGGCGCCGATCTGCTGGGACAGATAGCTGCCGCCGGGGCGCAGCACCCGGGCGATCTCGTCCCACCAGGTGTCCACCGGGTGCCGGCTGACCACCAGGTCGAACGACGCGTCGCGGAACGGCAGGGGCGGCCGGCCGGCCACCTGGACCACGGCGGCCCCGATCCGGCCCAGCGTCCGCCGGGCGACCGGCACGTTCGGCGGCCACGCCTCGGTGGCGACCAGCAGCGGCGGTGGGACGGGGACCTCGGCCAGCACCTCGCCGCCGCCGGTGTCGATGTCCAGCGCGGCCCGGACGGTGGCCATCCGGGCGCCGACCAGGCGGGAGTATCCCCAGGGCGGGCGTTCCTCGGTGGCCCGCCCGGCGAGCCAGGAGAAGTCCCAGCCCTCGACCGGCGCCGCCGCGCCCTCGGCGATCAGCTCGTCGGCGTCCTGTCCCGTGTCCACCGGCAGAGCCTGGCGACCGGGGGTGGCCGCCGGCAAGGCGTTTTCAGGCCTTGGGGCGGATGATCTCCACGGTGGCCCCGGGGATGTCCCGCAGCGCCTCGAAGCCGGTCGGCTCGGCGGCCCGGCCCCGGTCGTACTGGCGCATCAGGCGGGCGCCCAGCCACACCCCCACCGAGCCCACCGCCAACGCGAGCAGTTCGGTGGCCACCTCGCCGCCGGTCGCGCCGCGCTGCGGCGCCCGCGCCCGGATCAGGCAGGTGAGCAGGAACAGCGCCGACATCGCGGCGTTGACCAGGTTGAACGTGATGGCGGTCCGGCGGGTCCGGCTGGCCCGGACGTCCCAGAGGTCGACCATCCCGGCGACCGTCGCCAGGGCGGCGGCGACCAGGGCGGCGACCGCCGTCCAGTAGCCCACCTCGCCCAGGAAGTCCGGACCGCCGGCGACGTCGGCCAGGTCGAAGACCGTGGCACTGACGAAGAGTCCGAACGGGAACGTCACCAGCATCGGTTGGATGGGGTGTCCCTGCACCCGCAGCCGGCTCTCCATCGGTTCCTCCCCAGGTCGGAGCAGCTCACCAGTCCAGGGTGCTACCCGAGGCCGAACGGGACGAAACGAATGTCGCTCAGTTGTCCCGGGGCCGGGAGACGGTGAGCACGAGCCGCTCGGCCACCTCGCGCAGCGGTATGTCCAACGAGGACGCGGCGCTGCGGAGCACGTCCAGCGCCTCCGGGGCGGGGCAGCCGCGCTGCGTCATGATGACGCCGACGGCCTGCCCGACGACACCCTCCGCCAGCAGCGCGGTGTCGAGGTGGCCGGCCCGGGCAGCCTGCCGCTCCCGGTCCCGGGTGGCGGCCAGCAGCAGCCCGGCGTGCTCGGCGAGGAGCATGGCGGTGAGCTGGTGCCGGGGGGTGAGCGCCGCGGCCGACTCGGCGTAGAGGTTGATCGCGCCGATCACCTGCTCGTCCACGTCCACCGGCGCGGAGATCACCCCGTGCACGCCGAGGCCGCGGGCCCGCTCGGCCCAGGCCGGCCAGGGCGACTCCTCGGCCAGGTCGGCTGCGGTGATCATCTCGCGGCGCTGGATGGCGGTCATGGCCGGCGTGTCCGGGCCGTGCCGCAGGTCGTCCAGCTCCGCCCGCTCCGGGTCGGAGGCGGCCACCCCGGCAGGCTCGCCGGCGCGCAGCGCCGTGAAGCCGCAGCAGTCCACCCCGGGTACGGCGTCCCGGGCGATCCGGACCAGCCGGGCCAGTGCCTCGTCGAAGGTGTCGACCGCGATCAGGCCGGCGGTCAGTTCCCGCAGCAGCGCGGCGGTCTCCAGCACCCCGAGCGTGTCGATCATGGGCTCCCGCGTGTCGAGGTTCACCGGGCCACGGCCTCCGCCACCTCCGCGTCCGTCCACGCGGTGTACCCGTCCGGCGCCGTTGCCTGTCCCATGGTCGCTCTTCTCCCTGACTCGAAGCCTCGGCCTACTACCCTCCCAAACCGGGATCGAAACCGCGCAAAGGGGTCCCTTCCGGCGCGGGTACGCGCCGGAAGGGACCCCTCGCGGACGGTCAGCGGGAGCCGGAGATGAGCCGCCGCCCCACCGCGGCGATCAGCCGGTCCAGCTCGGAGCCGAACGGGTTGTCGTGCACCAGGTAGGTCCAGGTGGCGGTCGGCCGCACCAGCTTGGAGGCGTCCGGCTCCCACCCGTCGGAGAACTCGGTCTCCTCGAAGGTCGCGATGGTCCGCGTCTCGATCTCGGGGACCAGCGCGTTGAACGCCGGCACCGCGCTGCGGTGGAACTCGTCCAGCGGGTCGAGCCGGCCCAGCGCCCGCAGGTGCACGCCCTCGCGCACCTCGGAGAGCTCGGCCAGGTGCTCGGCCCAGAGCCGGTCCAGGTGGTAGAGGGCGATCGAGCGGGCCACCTCGGCGAGCAGGTCCTCGTCCATCTCGCCGGCCTTCTCCGGCATCCGCTCCAGCAGCATGAGCGCCGCGACGTCGCTGGTCAGCAGCCGCTCCCGGCGCTCGGCGAGCGCCTTGCGCTGCTGCTCGATCACCACGCTGTAGCGCCAGGTGTTGCGGTGGATCTCGTGGTTGACGCCCTCGGCGACCCGCTGGGCGTGCTCCACCGCGTAGTCGACCTGCGGATCGGTGACCAGGCCGTCGGCGTTCATCCGGGGCGACGCCGGAACGGTGTCGCCGGCGTGCCGGACGACCAGGTCGTCCTCCAGGCTGACCAGGAAGACCGAACCACCCGGGTCGCCCTGCCGGCCGGCCCGGCCACGGAGCTGGTCGTCGACGCGGCGGCTGTCGTGCCGGCCGCTGCCGATCACGTAGAGGCCGCCCAGCTCGGCGACCCGCTCCCGGTCGGCCTGGTCGCTGCCGCCGAGCCGGATGTCCACGCCCCGGCCGGCCATCTGGGTGGAGACGGTCACCGCGCCGTACGCGCCGGCCTCGGCGATGATCCCCGCCTCCTCGTCGTCGTTCTTGGCGTTGAGCACCACGCAGGGCACCCCGGCGGCGTGCAGGCCGGCGGCGAGGCCCTCGGACTCCTTGACGTCGAGGGTGCCGACCAGCACCGGACGGCCGGCCTCGTGGCAGCGCCTGATCTCGTCGATCAGCGCCTCCTCCTTCTCGGCCCGGGTGGCGTAGATCCGGTCCGGCTCGTCCTCCCGGATGCATGGGGTGTTCGGCGGAATCACCGCCACCTCGAGGCCGAAGAACTCGCGGAGCTGGTCGCCGACGAGGACCGCCGTCGCGGTCATCCCGCAGACCTTCGGGTAGAGCGCGATGTACGCCTGCACGGTGACGGTGCCGAGCACCTCGCCCTCGGCGGTGGCGTCCAGGCCCTCCTTGGCCTCGACCGCCGCCTGGAGCCCGTCCGGCCAGCGGCGGCGCTGGGCCACCCGGCCGCGCATCTCGTCGATCAGCTCGACCGAGGACTCCCGGACGATGTAGTCGACGTCGCGGTGCAGCAGGGCGTGCGCGTGCAGCGCCACGTTGACCGCGGAGAGCTGCGCGACGTGCTCCTCGTCGTAGAGGTCGATGCCGCCGAGCTTGGCCTCGACGGTGGCCAGGCCGGCCGAGGTGAAGGCGACGCTGCGGCCGTCCTCGGCGATCGTGTAGTGCCGGCCCTTGCGCAGGCCGCGGACCAGCGCGGCCGCGGCGTGCACCGGGTCCTGCTCGCCGGGGACCGCTCCGGCGAGCACCATCGGCACCCGGGCCTCGTCGATGAGGATGGAGTCGGCCTCGTCGACGATCGCGGTCTTCAGCGGCGGCTGGACGCGGTCGTCGATATCGGTGACGAGCTGGTCGCGGAGGAAGTCGAAGCCGGCCTCGCTGACCGCCACGTAGGTGACGTCGCAGGCGTAGGCGGCGCGCCGCTCCTCGGGGGTGGACGCCTCGTTGACCCAGCCGACGGTGAGCCCGAGCAGGGTGTAGACCGGGCCCATCCACTCGGCGTCGCGGCGGGCCAGGTAGTCGTTGACGGTGAGCACGTGCACCGGGCCGTTGCCCATCCGGACATGCCCGTAGGCGGCGATGGTCGCGGTGAGCGTCTTGCCCTCACCGGTGGCCATCTCGGCGACCTTGCCGGAGAGCAGCGCCATGGCGCCGAGCAGCTGGACGTCGTAGGGCCGCTGGTCGAGGCCGCGGCGGGCCGCCTCGCGGCCGATCGCGCAGATCTCCTCGTAGCCGGTGGCCTGCCCGGCCGCCTCCGTCAGCTCCGCGTCGGAGAGCTTCTCCAGCTCCGCCTCGCGGGCCTCGATCGCCGGCAGCAGCTTCTCCAGCGGGGCCAGGTCGACGGTCGTCCCCGGGCGCTCGAGGAACCGCCGGAACCTGCTCTTCAGACGTTGCGACACACCCATGAGCGGCAACGGTACGCGAACCGGAGCCGATTGTGACCCCCGCCCGGCGGGCGTGCCGGGCGGTGTCCGAAATTCGGCCTGTTTCCGCAGGTCAGGGCGTTTTCCGGATCACCCGACGAGGAGCTGGTGGGTGGCCAGCTCGCGGTAGAGCGGGCTGGTCGAGGTCAGCTCGTCGTGGGTGCCGACGGCGACCACCCGGCCGGCGTCCAGCACCACGATCTGGTCGGCGTCCACCACGGTGGAGAGGCGGTGCGCCACGATCAGCAGGGTGCGGCGCACCGCGACGGCGTCGATGGCCCGGCGCAGCGCGGCCTCGTTGCGGGC
The DNA here is from genome assembly GCF_040610095.1 of Micromonospora sp. NPDC004540. NCBI lineage: Bacteria > Bacillati > Actinomycetota > Actinomycetes > Micromonosporales > Micromonosporaceae > Micromonospora > Micromonospora sp. NPDC004540. Next base: position 39,911 of record NZ_JBEXLR010000032.1, on the reverse strand, counting down.
GTCGAGGTTGCTGGTCGGCTCGTCGAGCAGCAGCACGGGCGGCCCGGCCAGCAACGCCCGGGCGATGGCCAGCCGCTGCCGTTCCCCACCGGAGAGCAGAACGCCGCCCTCGCCGACCTGCACGTCCAGCCCGTCGGCCGTCCGCTCGGCCAGGTGCCCGAGGTTGACCTCGTCGAGCACGGCGCGCAGCCGGTCGTCGGTGGCGTCCGGCGCGGTGATCAGCAGGTTGTCCCGGAGGGTGCCGGCGAGCACCGGGGCCTCCTGCTCGACGTAGCCGAGCCGGGCCCGCAGCGCGTCCCGGGGCAGGTCGCGCACGTCCACCCCGTCCAGCCGCAGCGCGCCCCCGGTCACCTCGTAGAAGCGCTCGACCAGGGCGAGCAGGGTGGACTTGCCGGCGCCCGACGGGCCGACCAGGGCGGTGCGGGTGCCGGCCGGCACGGTGAAGCTCACCTCGCGCAGCACCGGCGGGCCGCCCGGGTAGCCGAAGCCCACCCGGTCGAACTCGATCACCGCCGGCCCGCCCGCGCCGGGCCGGGAGGGCACCCGCGCGGGCCGCTCGTCCGCCCCCTCCCCCGGCACGGCGAGGATCTCCTCGATCCGGGCCAGCGCGCCGAGCCCGGTCTGCAACTGGGTGTACGCGTGCACCGCCTGCCCCAGCGGCAGCACCAGGAAGAACAGGAACATCACGAAGGCCACCAGGTCGCCGACGCTGATCGCCCCGGCCGCCACCCGCGCCCCGCCCACGGCCAGCACCAGCAGGAAGGCGCCCTGCGTGGTGACCGTGCCGGCCGGACCCACCACCGCCTGGGCCCGGGCCACCCGCAGCCCGGCCGCGAAGGCCTCGGTCGCGCTCGCCACCACGGTGTCCGTCTCCCGGCGCTCGGCCCGGCTGGCCCGGATGGTCCGGGCCGCGGAGATGGCCCGCTCGACGGCGGAGGTCATCTCGCCGACCCGTTCCTGGGCCCGGCGGGCCAGGCCACGGACCCGCCGGGCGACGGTGAGGGCGAAGCCGACCCCGAGCGCGACGGCGGCCAGGGTCACCCCGAACAGCAGCGGGTCCAGCAGCAGCATGGCGACGCCGGCGCCGAGCACCATGACCGCCCCGGTGACGGTCTCGAAGAGGCCCGAGGTGACCACCGCCCGCAACAGCGTGGTGTCCGCGCCGACCCGGGAGAGCAGGTCGCCGGTGCGGCGCCGGTCGTACTCGGCGATCGGCAGCCGCAGCAGGTGACCGGCGAGCCGCCGCCGGGTGCCCAGCACGAGGCCCTCGGCGGTGCGCTGGAGCAGGTAGTCGCGGAGCCCGCCGAGCAGCGCGCCGGCCACCACGAGGGCCACCAGGGCGGCGACCAGGGTGACCGCCGGGCGGCCGGCGGTGATCCGGTCGAGCACGGCCCGAGTGAGCAGGGGCTGGGCCAGCGCCGCCGCCGCGCCGGTGAACGACAGCACGCCCACCGCGACGAGGGTGCCGCGGTGGGCGCGCAGATACGGCAGCAGGGCGGCGAGCCCGGGCGGGCGGCCGGCTTCGGTGGTCATGGCAGCACCGTAACCGGGCCCGCCCAGGCTCAGCCGGTGAGCACCACCTGCAGCTCGGACCGGCGTCGCTCGGCCAGGTCGGTGAGCAGCGCCGGCGCCTCCTCCAGCGGCACCACCGCCGAGACGAGGTGCTTGCGGATCAGGTCGCCGTACTGGCGCAGCAGCTCGATGGTCTCCGCGGAGAGCCGCTCCCGGTCCCAGGTCGGGGTCAGCCCGCGCGGCACCCGCCCGATCTGGGCGCAGCGCAGCGACAGCCCGTTGTGGTGGAACTCCTCGCCCAGCCGGACCGCGTCCGCGCCGGCCTGGTAGAACGCCAGGTCGATCACGGTGCCCTGGGGGCGCACCAGGCGCAGCGCGAGGTGGAGCGCCCAGTCCTGGCCCCGGCACTGGAAGACCACGTCCGCGCCCCGGTCGCCCGCGGCGTGGTTCCAGCGGGTCTTGAGCACCACGGCCGGGTCGTCCGCGTCCGGGTCGAGGGTCTCCAGGCCGAGCGCCTCGGCCACCTCGCGACGGGCCGGCGTGGGGTCGAGCACGACCACGGAGGCGGCACCGTGCCGCCGGGCGAACAGCGCGGTGAGCAGCGCGACCACCCCGCTGCCGACCACCGCCACCCGCCGGCCGCGCACCCCGTCGCCGAGCGAGCGGACGTCGGTGCCGCACAGGTCGGCGGCGGCGTGCAGCAGGCCGTTGGCGCAGATCGGGCCCATGTGCGCGACGTAGACGCCGAGCAGCGGGTCGAGGTCGTCGGGCAGCGGCACGAACCGCTCGGCGACCGGGTCGGCGACGTAGCCGCTGCGGTGGCCGTAGGTCATCGCGCCGACGGTGCCCACGGCGACGGCCGGGGTGCGGCTCTCCACCACCCGGCCGACCTGCATGTAGCCGAGCCGGGTGACCGGGTACGGCGTGCTGGCCTCTCCCGGCTGGAACAGCCCCAGGTCGGCGTTCCAGGTGACGTTGAGGTAGGGGTTGGTGCCCTTGACGTAGCTCAGCTCGGTGCCGGCGGAGACTCCGCTGTAGAGGGTCTCCACCCGGAAGGTGCCCGCGCGCAGCTCGGCCGCGTCCTGCTCGACCAGCTCGACCCGGCCCGGTCCGTTGACCACCACCACCCGGTCACGCATCGACGGTCACCCCCGTCGGCCCGGCCGGCGTGGCGTCGGCGACCGCGGCGGTGAGCCGTGCGGCCGGCCCGGTGGGCAGCGCCACCGCCCGCCCGGTACGCGCCGACTCGGCCACCGCGAGGGCGAGCCGCTGGGTGCGCAGCGCCTCGGCGTACGGGACCCGGACGTCGTCGCCGATCCCCCGGACCGCGTCGACGAAGGCCCGGTCGACGGCGACCCGGGCGCCGTCCGGGTCGGCGGGCAGGTGCCGCTCGCCCTCGCCGTCGCAGATGGTCAGGCCGTCCTCCGCCAGCGACAGCGCCATCCCGTCGGCGAGGATCTCCAGGCCGGCCCGGTGCTTCCAGCCGAGCACGCAGGCGGCGGCGAGGGTGCCGACCGCCCCGGTGTCGAACCGCAGGGTGGCCGCGGTTACCGAGTCGATGTCCGCGCCCTCCACCGGTGGCGGGCTGCCGTCGCCGTACGCGGTCACCTCGGTCGCCTCGCCGACCAGCAGCCGGACCAGGTCCAGCACGTGCGCGGCCTGCTCGACGACCGGCCCGCCGGAGCGGTCCCGCCGGGCCCACCAGGCGACCGGCGGGACCTTGTCCAGCCAGGCCCCGTTGACCATCCGCACCGGACGGCCGGCGAGCAACTGCCGGGCCTCCTCCACCACGTGCAGGTAGCGCCAGTGGTGGCCGACCCCGGTGAGCAGGCCGCGTCGCTCGACCAGCGCCGCGACCCGCTCCGCGGTCTCCAGGTCCACCGCCACCGGCTTCTCCACGAACATCGGCACGCCGGCGGCGATCACCGCCTCCTCCACGGGGCCGTGCGCGAACGGCGGCACGCAGACGTACACGGCGTCCGGACCGGCGGCGAGCAGGTCGTCCACGTCGCGGAAGGCCCGGGCGCCGTGCGCGCCGGCCAGGGCCTCCGCCGCGTCCGGGGCGACATCGGTCACCCCGAGCAGTTCCACGTCCTCGAAGCCCGTCAACACCCGGGCATGGCGTTGCGCCACCCCGCCGGCTCCGACCAGTCCCACCCGGCACGTGCGCATGCTCTCGACCCTCTCACCGCGACGACATACTGCGGAAGCACTCCCCTGGCGGCCCCTCGGTCAAACGCGGACGGACGCGCAATCAAACGTTCACCGGACGGGAACCGGGCGGTACGCGGGCCGTGATCAAGCTGTTAGGCATGATCCGGTTAGCACGGGCGGCGAACTGGGAAAACCAGAAGCCCGTGGTTCCGCCACAACCTGGGGGTGTGCCTGTGCGGGAAACAGATTCGATCGTCTCACCTGTGGTGGAGGCGTGGGCCACATACCGCACCACGACCGCCGGCGACTGGCCGGTGCAGCGGCTGGTGCGGGCCAAGGGGGCGAGCCGGGTCAGCGTGGTGCTGCCGGCGCGCAACGAGGAGGCGACCGTCGGCGCGATCGTGTCGACGATCCGGCGGCACCTGATGGACCGGGTGCCGCTCGTGGACGAGCTGATCGTGGTGGACTCCCGGTCCACGGACCGGACCGCGCAGGTGGCCCGGGCGGCCGGCGCCGAGGTGGTCAGCCAGGACGCGATGACGCGTGGGCTGCCGCGGCTCACCGGCAAGGGGGACGCGCTCTGGGCCGGGCTGGCCGCGGCGGAGGGCGACGTGGTCGCGTTCGTCGACGCCGACCTGCGGGAGTTCCGGCCGCACTTCGTCACCGGGCTGGTCGGGCCGCTGCTCACCGACCCGTCGGTCGACTTCGTGAAGGGCTTCTACCACCGGCCGCTTGTCGGTGTCGCCGGGGTGGAGGCCGACGGCGGGGGCCGGGTGACCGAGCTGATGGCCCGCCCGCTGCTCAACCTGTTCTGGCCGGAGCTGGCCGGCTTCGTGCAGCCGCTCGCCGGCGAGTACGCGGGCCGCCGCGAGGTGCTGGAGCGGGTGCCGTTCGTCTCCGGCTACGGTGTGGAGACGGCCATGCTCATCGACCTGCTGGAGCTGGTCGGGCTGGACGCGCTGGCCCAGGTGGACCTGGGTGAGCGCAAGCACCGCCACCAGGACACCGCGGCGCTGGGCCGGATGTCGGCGCAGATCATGCTGACCGCCTGGTCCCGGTTGCAGCGGCGCGGCTGGGCGGCGCCGGGCCTGGAACCCACCGCCCTGCTCACCCAGTTCCGGCGGGGCGGCTCGGAGGCGCTGCCCAACCTGGACCGCGAGATCGTGGTCAGCGACGTCTCGATCGAGGAACGGCCGCCGCTGGCGGAACTGCGCCACCGGGTACCCCGGCGGCGGGTCGCGGCATGAGCGCCGCCGAGGAAAGGGACCGCGCACGATGACTCTCACCGTCCTGATGAACGCGGGTCCCTGGTTGTCCGTGCCGCCGCCCGGCTACGGCGGCATCGAGAACGTGGTCGCCACCCTGGTGCCGGAGCTGCGCAAGCTCGGCGTGCGGGTGGTGCTCGCCTCCGTGGAGAGCAGCACGCTGCCGGTCGACGAGAAGATCTCGGTCTTCGCCGACGGGCAGTTCCACGCCCTGCAACGGCCGTACAACCAGGTCTGCGGGGTGTCCCAGGCGCACCTGAACGGGGTGGTCCGCGCGCTGCACGCCCGCGACGACATCGACCTGGTGCACGACCACGTGGAGGCGGTCGGGCTGGCCACCCTGACCGCGATGGGCCCGGACGCCCCGCCGGCGCTGCACACCCTGCACTGGGACCTGGCCAAGCACCCGGAGCTGTACGGCAACCTCGACGGCGGCGAACGGGTGCGGGTCAACGGCGTCTCCGCCTCGCAGCTCGCCCGGGCGCCGCGGGCCCTGCAGGAGCACTCGGTCGGCCACGTGCACCTGTCCACCCCGCTGGCCGTCGGCGCGGACCGCCGGCCGGCGGCGCGCAAGGGCGAGCACGTGGTCATCCTGGGCCGGATCAACCCGGGCAAGGGGCAGGACCTGGGCGCCCGGCTGGCCCGGCAGGTCGGCTTCCCGCTGGTGCTGGCCGGCCCGGTCGGCCCGTACCACCGGCCCGAGGACCTGGCCGCGGCGGGCGACGAGGCCCGGCAGAACCCGGACGTGCGGTTCTTCTACGACCACGTGGCCCCGCACGTCGACGGCGACCTGGTCCGCTGGGTCGGCACGGTCGCCGGGCAGGAGCGCGACGACCTGGTGGCCGGGGCGCGGGCCTCGCTGTTCCCGCTGCGCTGGGAGGAGCCGGGCGGCACCGCGGTGGTCGAGTCGCTCGCGCTCGGCACGCCGGTGGTCGCCACCGCCCGGGGCTGCCTGCCGGAGCTGATCGAACACGGCCGGACCGGGCTGCTCACCACCGACGAGGAGGAGCTGGGCGACCTGGTGCTGGCCGCCGGGCTGCTCGAGGAGGACGAGTGCCGGCGCGAGGCGGCCGCCCGGTTCACGCCCGAGCTGATGGCCCAGCGGTACGTGGAGCTGTACCAGCGGGTCCGCCAGCCCGCCGCCCGGCCGTTGCAGCCCGCCTGAGCCGTACCGTCCCGGCCCGGACCGTCCGCGCGCGGTCCGGGCCGGACGCGTGTTTGCCCCCTGCGGCGCGGGGAAAGCCGCGCGGTTCCTGTCAGCTAGGAGGCCGGCATGACGAACTCGATGGCGCACTCCCGCGGGCGACGCAACCCGGCCGACGGCCGGGCCCCGGTACGCCGGGCCGCGGCGACCGTCGGCGTGATCTTCCTGGTGATCGGTGCGCTGGGCTTCATCCCCGGCATCACCTCCAACTACAGCGATCTGAAGTTCGCCGGGCACGACTCCGACGCGAAGCTGCTCGGGCTGTTCCAGACCTCGGTGCTGCACAACATCGTGCACCTGCTGTTCGGCGTCGCCGGGCTGCTGCTGGCCCGGACGGTCTCCGGAGCCCGGACGTTCCTGATCGGCGGCGGCGCGATCTACCTGGTGCTCTGGCTCTACGGCGTGGTGGTCGACCACAACAGCGGCGCGAACTTCATCCCGCTCAACGGCGCGGACAACTGGCTGCACCTCCTGCTCGGCGTCGGCATGATCGCCCTCGGGCTGCTCACCACCCGGGGCCGGAACCGCCGCTGACCGGACCGCTTCGCCGGGCGGATGTCCGGTTTCGCCGCCCCGGCCACGGGTATTTCCCAGGTTCCCCGACGAGACGGAAACGAGGGCCTGGATGTCGACCCGGATCAGGTGCGAGGTCCGCGACGAGTCGCCGGTCACCGTCGTACGGCTGGCCGGCGCGCTCGACCTGGGCACGATGCGCTCGGTGCACACGGTGCTGGACCGGTGCCTGGCCGCGCAGCCGGACGCCCTCGTGGTCGACCTGGAACAGCTCGACGTCATGGACCCGCTCGCCCTCTCCGTCTTCGCCGCCGCGGCCCGCCGGGCCGCGGACTGGCCGGCCGTGCCGGTCGTGCTGTCCGCGCCGCCGCCGGAGACGGCGGCCTGGCTCGCCGAGTCCACCGCCTGCCGGGTGGTGCCGGTCCGTCGCGACTGCGCCGAGGCGACGGCGCTGGCCGGCGCGGCTGCGGCCCCGCGGCTGCGGGCCCGGCTGGAGCCGGTGGCCGGGGCCTGCCGGCGGGCCCGCGAGCTGGTCACCGACGCGTGCGCGCGGTGGAACATCCCGGAACTGGCCGGCCCGGCCTCGCTGGTCCTCAGCGAACTGGTCGGCAACGTCGTCCGGCACGCCGGCACCCCGATGCAGGTGACGCTGACCCTGCGCCGGCCGTACCTGCGGGTGGCCGTGATGGACGGCAGCCCGGCCGATCCGCGGGCGGCGACCGACCGCGACCTGCGGGCCGAGGGCGGGCGTGGGCTCATGCTGGTGCGCGAGCTGACCCAGCGCTGGGGCAGCGCCCCGGCGGGCGCGGGCAAGGTGGTCTGGGCCATGCTACCGGCGAACTGACCGAATTCTCCGCTCTCGCCTGGTTTCATGGGTAGAGGGTCGGGCACGCCTGCCCGTTCTGTCTGCCGTCACACGGGGTGAGAAGCCATGCGCAAGCGGGTAGTCACGGAGCCGGCCCGAGACCGTGGGCCGGCGATCCTCGCACCGGCCCGGTTCGGCGGCTATCCCGGCCCGGTCCGGGAGGCCGTCAAGGGCAACACGCTGTGGCGGCTGCTGCGCACCACCGACGCGAAGCTGATCGGCCTGATGTACCTGGCCACCTCGTTCGTGTTCTTCCTGGTCGGCGGCGTGATGGCGCTGCTGCTCCGCGCCGAGCTGGCCCGGCCCGGCATGCAGCTCCTCTCCCCCGAGCAGTACAACCAGCTGTTCACCATGCACGGCACGATCATGCTGCTGCTGTTCGCCACGCCACTGGTCTTCGCCTTCGGCAACTACATCGTCCCGCTCCAGATCGGCGCACCCGACGTCTCGTTCCCGCGGCTGAACGCCCTCGCGTACTGGCTGTACCTGTTCGGCGGGTCGATGGTGGTGGGCGGCTTCGCCGTGCCGGGGGGCGCGGCGGACTTCGGCTGGTTCGCGTACACACCACTGAGCACGTCGCAGCACAGCCCGGGCGTCGGCGGGAACCTGTGGGTGGTCGGGCTGGCGGTCTCCGGACTCGGCACCATCCTCGGCGCGGTCAACATGATCACGACGATCATCACCCTGCGCGCCCCCGGAATGACCATGTTCCGGATGCCGATCTTCACCTGGAACCTGCTGCTCACCAGCGTCCTGGTGATCCTGGTGTTCCCGCTGCTCGCCGCCGCGCTCTTCGCGCTGGGCTCGGACCGGATCCTGCACTCGCACGTCTTCGACCCGACCACCGCCGGGCCGATGCTCTGGCAGCACCTGTTCTGGTTCTTCGGCCACCCCGAGGTCTACATCGTGGCGCTGCCGTTCTTCGGCATCATCACCGAGGTCATCCCGGTCTTCGCCCGCAAGCCGATCTTCGGCTACACCGGTCTGGTGCTCGCCACCATCGCGATCACCGTGCTGTCGATGACCGTCTGGGCGCACCACATGTTCGCCACCGGGCAGGTGCTGCTGCCGTTCTTCAGCATTCTCAGCTACCTCATCGCGGTGCCCACCGGGGTGAAGTTCTTCAACTGGATCGGCACCATGTGGAAGGGCCAGCTCACCTTCGAGACGCCGATGCTCTTCTCGGTGGGCTTCCTCGTCACCTTCCTGTTCGGCGGCCTGACCGGCGTGCTGCTCGCCAGCCCGCCGGCCGACTTCCAGGTCTCCGACACCTACTTCGTCGTGGCGCACTTCCACTACGTGCTCTTCGGCACCATCGTGTTCGCGGCCTTCGGCGGTGTCTACTTCTGGTTCCCCAAGATGACCGGGCGGCTGCTCGACGAGCGGCTGGGCAAGATGCACTTCTGGACCATGTTCGTCGGCTTCCACATGACGTTCCTGGTGCAGCACTGGCTGGGCGCAGAGGGCATGCCCCGCCGGTACGCCGACTACCTGCCCGGAGACGGCTTCACCAGGCTGAACGAGATCTCCAGCATCGGGTCGTTCATCCTCGGCGCCTCCACCCTGTTCTTCATCTACAACGTCTGGAAAACCTGGCGGTACGGCGCCCTGGTCACCGTCGACGACCCCTGGGGCTTCGGCAACTCCCTGGAGTGGGCCACCACCTGCCCGCCGCCGCTGCGCAACTTCGACCGGATGCCCCGGATCCGCTCCGAGCGGCCGGCCTTCGACGCCAAGTACGGCCCGCTCGTCGCCGATCTCGGCCGCGACCTGCCGCAGCGCACCACCAAGCCGCCACAGCACTTCGCCGAGGAGCTGCGCCACGAGCGGCACTATCCGGAGTCGCCGGCCGCCGAGGGCGCGCACGGCGCCCGCGAGGCCGTCGAATACCAGCCCGCACCGCAGTCCGGCGCGCGGCCGGTCGACGTGCCGGAGCCGGAGGAGGTGCGCCGGCCCAGCTTCGAGGAGACCATCGAGCCGGACGAGACCCAGTTGGGTCCGCAGCGCACCAAGCCGTCGAACCCCCGCTGGGAACACCCCCGCGGGCACGGGGAAGACACCCCGGAGGACTGACTGACTGAGCGGGCCAGGACAGGAGGAGGAAGGGCCGGCGCCGTCGGGCGCCGGCCCTTCCTCTCGTCGTACGTCGGTCAGTCAGTCGGCCGCCGGCAGCCCGGCGGCGGCGAGCGAGCGGCGCACGGCCGGCTGCACCCGGGTCAGCCGCAGCGGCACCCCGGTGCGGGCGGCGGCGTCCCGGCCGGCCATCAGCGCGGCGATCCCGCCGGCGTCGAAGCCACCGGCGCCCACCAGGTCGACCACCACCTCGCGGGGCTGCCCGGTGACCGCCTCCAACATGGCCCGGCGGAGCTGGTCCGCGCCGTCCCGGTCGACCTCTCCCCCGACCTCGACGACCACCCGGTCGCCGTTCTGCCGCACCGAGATCCGGGCCTTGGCCGGCTCGGACTCGGCCGCGCCGTTCTGCCAGGGTGGCGGGGCGTCGGCGAGCATCGCCTGGCGTAGCCAGGTCAGCGCCCGGGAGAGCAACCGGGACACGTGCATCTGCGAGATGCCGAACCGGGCCGCGATCTCCGCCTGGGTCTGGTTGCCGTAGAAGCGCATGGCGAGGATCCGCCGCTCGCGCCAGGGCAACCGGTGCAGCAGGCCGCTGACCGTGACCCGGTCGTCAACCGACTCCAGGGCGTTGTCCGACTCGCCGACCAGGTCGCCGAACTCGGCGGAGCTTTCTCCGCCGACCGGCGCGTTGAGCGAGGCCGGGCTGTAACCGGCGGCCGACTCCAGCGCGGCGAGGATCTCCTCCTCCGGCGTCTCCAGCCGCTCGGCCAGCTCGGCGACGGTGGGCGCCCGGGACAGCTCGCTGGTCAGCGCCGCGGTCGCCTGCCCGACCTCCAGGATCAGGTCGCGTAGCCGGCGTGGCACGTGCACGCCCCAGGTGCGGTCCCGGAAGTGCCGTTTGATCTCGCCGACGATGGTGATCGCCGCGTACGCGGTGAACGAGCCGCGCTCCGGGTCGTAGCGGTCGACGGCGTTGACCAGGCCGAGGCGGGCCACCTGCTCCAGGTCCTCCAGCGGTTCCCCGCGCCCCCGGTAGCGGCGGGCCAGCCGCCCGGCGAAGGGCAGCGCGAAGCGGACCAGGTCGTCCCGCGCCTCCTGCCGCCGCTCGGGTGGCAGGCCGGCGATCCGTGCCGCGTACGCCAGCGCCGCCGCGTCGAGGTCCTCCAGGCCCCGTTCGGTGGGTGGTGGTGTGGGTGTGGTGGTCTGTCCGAACATCCGCGCCTCCCTCAGGAAGGTCCCCCGCCCGGATCGGAACCGGTCGTGCGCGTGGTCGGGCCACGCACCGGGCCGGAAGTTGGGTTACGTGACGGAACGCCGGAAGCGGCGGCCGCCCGCCGCACGGCGTCGTGGGCCGTTCCGCGGCGAGCGGTGTTCCCGCTCCGTAGGTACTCAATCACGGACCGCAGGATCGCGAGGATGTTTCGCCAGGTTGGTCGGCGCCCCGCCGACCGCCGGCCTCAGCAGACCAGCAACCCCTGGTGGGCGCCCGCGTCACGGAGCGCGGCGAGGGCCTCGGCCATCCGCAGCGGCGGCGGCGCGGGCAGGTCGTACGGCTGGTTGCGCAACACCTCCGTGGCACGACGGGTGGGCACCGCGGCGATCGGGTAGCCGCGCGCCGAGCCCCGGTCCAGGGCGCGCCGGCGGCGCCCGAACCCGGCCACCGCGAGCCACTGCGGCAGCCCCGCGAGGGCCGGCGAGCGGACCCCGGGCGGCTCGGGCAGCACGTCCACCGAGCTGAACGGCTCGCTGCCGGCGAGCCACCACTCCACCCCCTGCACCCGCCGGCGCGTGGCGTTCTCGCACCAGTAGGGCACCAGCCCGGCCCGGACCACCTGCCACGGGTCGAGCAGCCGGCCGCACTCGACCACCAGGCGATTGCCGGTCTTGCCGGCCCGGCGCAGCCAGCGCCGGTACAGGTCGGCGGTCGCCGCGCTGAGGGCGTCCGGCTGCGGGACGACGACCCGGTGCAGCGGGTGCCCGTGCCGGCCGGCCCACTCCCGGGCGTCGTGTTCGAAACCGGACTCCACGCCGTTCTCGGCGAAGGCCGCCGGGGAGGTGACGTCCGGCGGCGTCCAGCGCGCCCCGTCCCCGCCGGCCGAGCGGAGCACCTGGCGCAGCACGTGCGCGTCCGGGTGGAAGTCGACCGGGTCGAGACCGCTGGCCGGGCAGCCGACCTGGAAGCTGTGCCCGCCCCCCTCGTCCCGCACCGGCCAGGTCCGCGCGTCGTGCAGCAGCAGGACCGGCGCCCCGGGCTCCAGCCCCTCGGCCAGGAACCGGGCGTACGCGCGGGGCAGCGTCCGCCAGCGCAGCGCGAGGGTCACCGTGGCACCCGCCGACGCGCCGCGGCTGGCCGGGCAGTGCACCTGCCGCACGTGCACGCGGGGATTGCCGGCGAGGAGCCGGCCGGCGAGCGCGGCGCCGTGGTCGAGCGCGGCGTCCGGGCGGTCCACCGCACCCGGGGTCCAGTGCGCGGCCACCTCGAAGCCGGCGGGCAGCCACGGCACCCCGAGCGCCGCCGCCAGGTGGGCCGTCGCGCCGTGCGGGGAGCCGAGCAGCGCCCCGGGCCAGCGACGGGTCGGGTACTGGCCGACGAACCAGCCGGCCACCCGCTCGGCGTCCACCTCGGCGACCTGGGCGGGGCTGAGCGCGGCCCGGCCGGCGGCCCGCGCCGCAGCGGCGCGGCGCACCGGCTCCGGGGCCCCGGTGAAGCGGGACAGCGGGCCCGGGTGGCCGAGGTCGCCGCAGTCGTCGCCGCGCAGCGCCCGGGCCGTCACCGCGACCAGGAGCCGGGCGGCGCTGCCCACCGCCACCACCCGGTCGCCGGTCAGCCCCGCGCCGGTCGCCGACCCCACGGGCACCTTGCGCACCGGCCCCACCTTGCCTCGTTCGCTCACCACGCGGCCCGGCTTCCCGTCCCTCTGGGGTCTAAACGGGGCATCCCCCCACGGGTCGGACCAATCAGCGGGTGGGCGGCGGCACCGCGCGCGACACGCACCGCACCCAGGCGCACCGTTCCACCGTGCCCCGCCGTCGCGGGCGGAACGGGGGCGAAAGCAGCGCGGGCAGCGGTGCGAGGCCCACGACAGCGGTCGACACCGCCCTCGGTGAGGACGGTGCCGACATAGCGTGCGTCGTCGCTAGACCAGGTCCTCCGCCTCCACGGTCGTCCCGGTCTCCAGCACCCGCTCCCGCACCCGCCGGGCGGCGTCCCCGTCGGCGAACAGCCCGCGCAGGTCGGCCAGGGCCGGCTCGGGCGGGTCCAGCGGCACGGCGGGGTCGACCACGGCCTCCAGCACGCTGGGCCGGTCGGCGGCGAGCACCTCGTCCCAGGCGGGACCGACCAGGTCGGGGCGGTCCACCCGCACCCCGTGCAGGCCGAGCAGCCGGGCCCAACCGGCGTACGGCACGTCGGGCCGCCGGTCCGCGAACGCGCCGGGTGGGCGCCCGCCGCCCATGCCGGACTGGTCGCGGTTGTTCAGCACCAGCACCACCAGCCGGGGATCCCGCCACTCCTGCCAGTGGTGCGCCACGGTGATCAGCTCGGCCAGCCCGTTGAGCTGCATGGCCCCGTCGCCGAGCAGCGCGATCACCGGCTCGTCCGGGCGGGCCAGCTTGGCGGCCACCGCGTAGGGCAGCGCACAGCCCATCGAGCCGAGCGTGCCGCAGAGCTGGGCCCGGATGCCCGGTGGCAGTTCCAGGTGCCGGGCGTACCAGTAGATGACCGAGCCGACGTCCACCGCGAGGGAGCCGCGGTGCGGCACCCGGGCGGAGAGCTCGTGCAGCACTAGTTGCGGGTTGATCGGCTCGGCCGGGGCGGCGGCCCGCTCGGCCGCGGCCTCCCGCCACCGGTCGACCGAACCCTCCACCACGCCGCGCCACTGCGCGTTGGGCCGGTCCGGCACCCGACGCAGCAGCGCGCGCAACGTCTCGCCGGCGTCGCCCACCAGCGGCACGTCCACCGGGTAGCGGGCGCCGATGCGCCGCCCGTCGATGTCGATCTGGATGGTGCGGACCTGGCCCGGCATCGGGAACCAGTCGGTCCACGGGTCGTTGGTGCCGACCAGCAGCAGGGTGTCGCAGCCCCCCATGAGCTGCGCGGCGGCGGTGGTGCCGACCTCGCCGAGCACTCCGGTGTGGAACGGCAGCCGCTCGTCCAGCACCGGCTTGCCCAGCAGCGAGGTGGCCACGCCCGCGCCGAGCCGGTCGGCGAGGGCGACCACCTCCTCGGCGGCGCCGTGCGCGCCCTGGCCGACCAGGATCGCCACCCGCTGGCCGGTGCCGAGCAGCGAGGCGGCGGCGTCCAGGTCGGCGTCGTGCGGCAGCACCCGGGCCAACGGCTCGCCGGGGGTCGCCGACACCACGCCGGCGGTCTGCGGCAGCAGGTCCGGCACGGTGGCCACCTGCAACGCGTACGGCAGCACCACGCAGGTCGGGCTGCGTGTCGCCGCCGCGGTGCGGAACGCCTGGTCCAGCAGGCCCGGCACCTGGTCGGGCGTGCGGCCGTAGCGGACGAACTGGTTGCAGACGTCGCCGAAGAGGCGACTCAGCCCGATCTCCTCGTGCGCCCCGCCGAGCGGGCCGGTGACGTCCTCGCCGACGATCGCCACCACCGGCTTGCTGTCCAGCTTGGCGTCGTAGAGGCCGTTGAGCAGGTGCACCGCGCTCGGCCCCTGGGTGGCCAGGCACACCCCGATCTCACCGGTGAACTTCGCGTGCCCGGTGGCCATGAACGCGGCGGTCTCCTCGTGCCGGGCGGGGACGAACTCCGGGTCCCCGCCCGCGGCGTCGAGCGCGCCGACCAGGGGGGCGATGGCCGCCCCCGGGTAGCCGAAGGCCCGGGGCACCCGCCAGGCCCTCAGCCGTTCGACGACCAGGTCCGCCACCGTACGGTCAGCCATTGCCCCGCCCGGGCGTGCTGGCGTCGACGTAGCGCAGCACGGCGCCGACCCCGTCGGTGAGCTCCGGCGCCTCCTCCGGCGCGAGCACGGTCAGCTCGGCGTCGGTGCCGATCAGCGCGCGCAGCAGCGCGGCGTCGGCGCGTACCTTCTGCGGGTCGGCCACGGACATGGCCGCCAGCTGCCGCGGGTCGGTGGCGATCTCGGTCGGCTCGGGGCCTACCCACAGCTCGCCGTTGGCGGACGGGTCGTCGACGATCAGCATGGTGTCGACCTGGTTGCGTTGCAGGGCGGAGACCACCGCGTCGAGCCCGGCGCCGACGTCCTCCTGCACGCCGAAGCGGTCCAGCGCGGTGGCGATCCGCTGGTCGGCGACCTCCGCGATGGTCTGCACGGTGATGTCGTCCATCAGCATGTCGTCGGAGCCGACCTTCTCGCGGGAGCCGGCGTCGGTGCGGACCAGCACGTCCTGCCAGCGCTCCGGCAGCTGGGCGGCGATCATCCCGGTCGCCCGGATGTCCCCGGCCACCACCACCACGTCCGCCCCGACCCGGTCGGCCAGCTCAGCGGTGGCCGCCGCGGCGTCACCGGCGTTGTGGTGCCAGGCCTCCATGGCGGCCCGCTGGTAGCGGGACTGCGACCAGCCGCCCGGCTGCACCCGGCGCAGCTGCCAGCTCTCCCGCCCCTTCACCGTGGCCCGGCGCGGCACCCCGCCGGCGCTGACCGCGACGGCGTCCGCCCCGGTCCGGTCGGCCAGCACCCGCACCCAGGCGATCTGCTCGCCGCGCTGGGCGACCAGCGGCATAGTGTGCGGCAGCGCCGACCAGCTCGCCAGGTCGCGCAGCGGCGGCGCGGAGAGGTACTCGGTGAGCACCACGCGCCCTCGGTTGGCGAAGACCGCGATGCCGTAGTCGCCGGGCATCGGCTGGTGCCGGCGGACCACCTCCTCGACCGCCTCGACGGTCGCCTGGTCGGCGCCCTGCCCGATCAGGTCCCCCTTGAGCGCGCGCCAACGCAGGTCGACCTGCGGACGTGCGTCGTGGGTGTCCCGGGAGGCGTCCAGGTAGACCGAGCACCAGGGCCCGGGACGGTTGTAGAGCGGGCGCAGGAAGGACAGCTGCATGCTCGACCCCTTTCCAGCTCGGCCGCACGCATACCCGCGCCGCTCCGGATGTCACCTTGTGGGCCGGACAGCGTGACCGGCGTTCATTCACGTCGTTCAACTCGGGGAATCGATACGATCAGTGAACGCAACGGAACCCTCGGTGGTGAACATGGACACGGAGCTGCACATTCGGCGCACCGTCCACCCGACGGAACGGATCGTCACCGGCCGGTTGGTCCGCCTCCTGGAGGGCTACGCCCGCGAGGTGCGGGTGGGGCAGCCGGCGCTGGTCGCGGTGCTGACCGCCGCGGGCGTGGTGGGGCTGCTGCTGCGGGTGGCGCGGGCCCTGCTCAGCAGCGGCGGCGGGGGCGCCCGGCGCAGCTTCAAGGAGCTCAAGCAGGGACCCGAGTTCCTGGTCACCCCGGTCCGGGTGCGCGACACCGCCGGCCGGCTCGTGGAGGTCGAGCTGCACGGCCACCTCCCGCAGAGCGCGCTGCACCCCGGCGACCACGTGCAGCTGACCCTGCGCCCGCAGCGCGACGCCGACCTGCCGCCCCGGATCGAGCGGATCGTCAACCTGACCACCGGCCAACTGCTGACCCCGCGCACCGCGACGCTCTGGTCGCACCTGGGGCCGGCGCTGCTGCTCCAGGCGGCGCTCGGCGTGCTGCTGGTGGCCGGGCTCGCCGCCGGCTCGGCGCTCCGCTGAGGTTTCCGCCCCCGCCGGCCGGGGCACCGGCTCGCCCATGTTCCCCGGATTCACCCTGGAGGAGATCGACCTCGGCCCGGTCCGCCTGCGGGTCCGGCACGGCGGCTCCGGCCCGCCCGTGGTGCTGCTGCACGGCCATCCGCGCACCCACGCCACCTGGCACCGGGTCGCGCCGCTGCTCGCCGACCGGCACACCGTGATCTGCCCGGACCTGCGCGGGTACGGCGGCTCGTCGAAGCCGCCGAGCGACCCGGCGCACACGGTCTACTCGAAGCGGGCGATGGCCGGCGACGTGGTGGCGCTGCTCGACGCGCTCGGCCATTCCCGGGCGGCGGTCGTCGGGCACGACCGCGGCTCGTACGTGGCCATGCGGACCGCCCTGGACCACCCGGACCGGGTGACCCGGCTCGGGGTGCTGGACGGGGTGCCGATCGGCGAGGCCCTGGCCCGCTGCGACGCCCGGTTCGCGGCCCGCTGGTGGCACTGGTTCTTCCTCGGCCAGCTCGCCAAGCCGGCGGAGCGCGTGATCAACGCCGACCCGGACGCCTGGTACGGCGGCTCGCCCGAGGCCATGGGCGCGGACGCGTACGCCGACTACCGCCGGGCCATCCACGACCCGGCCACGGTGCACGCCATGTGCGAGGACTACCGGGCCGGGCTCGGCCCCGACCGGGCGGCGGACGACGCGGACCGGGCCGCCGGCCGGCGGATCGGCTGCCCGGTCCTCTTCGCCTGGTCCGAGCGGGACGACTTGGTCGAGCTCTACGGCGACCCGGCAGCGATCTGGCGGGACTGGGCCGACGACGTGCGGGCGGCCTCGATCCCCTCCGGCCACCACATGGCCGAGGAGGCCCCGGCGGAGCTGGCCGCCCTGCTCGGCGACTTCCTGGCCGGGTGACCCCGGCGGTCAGCCGACCGGCGTGAGGGGACGGTCGGTGGCGGCGGGGGTGGCGAGGAGGCCGCGGCGGCGGGCCCAGCGCTCGAAGAGCACCGTGGCGAACGGCGGCACGGCGCAGGCCAGCGCGATCGCGGTGTGCCACAGCGACCAGCGCCGCTGCCGAGCCACCACCAGCACGAGCAGCCCGTACGCCACGAAGAGCGCGCCGTGGACCGGGCCGAACACGTGCACGCCGATCTCGTTGCGCGGCGGGCCGTACTTGACGGCCATGCCGGCCAGCAGGGCGGCCCAGGAGCAGGCTTCGGCGATCGCCGCCGCCACGAACAGCCGGATGGTGATCTCGCGCATCCGGCCATGCTAGCCACCCGGACCGCCGGATCGGCCGCGGAAACCGGCGACGCGACAGGGATCACCGGCGGGACGGCTGGGTAGTAATGGATCCCCCGGCTCTTTCCCCGCGCCGTGGTGGCGTGCGAGGTTAGGGGGACCAACGGTGACAGGGTGGTGACCATGGGCGAGGACGTCGGCGTGCGCACCTTCAGCCGGGAGGACCGGGCCCGCTACCGCGACAAGGTGCGGCGCTGCCTGGACGTGTTCGCCGAGATGCTGCGTGAGTCCCGCTTCGACGTGGAGCGGCCGATGACCGGGCTGGAGATCGAGCTCAACCTGGTCGACGAGGAGTCCCAGCCGGCCATGCGCAACGCCGACGTGCTGGAGGCGATCGCCGATCCCAGCTTCCAGACCGAGCTGGGGCAGTTCAACGTGGAGATCAACGTCGCGCCGCGGCGGCTCACCGGCACCGGCACGGCGCAGTTCGAGGAGCACGTCCGGGCCAGCCTCAACGCCGCCGAGGAGAAGGCCCGCACGGTCGGCGCGCACATGGTGATGATCGGCATCCTGCCGACCCTGCGCCCGGAGCACCTGACCGCCGCCACGCTTTCGGCCAATCCCCGCTACGCCCTGCTCAACGAGCAGATCTTCGCCGCCCGCGGCGAGGACCTGCGGATCTCGATCAGTGGGGTGGAGCGGCTGGCCACCACGGCGGACACCATCACCCCCGAGGCCGCCTGCACCAGCACCCAGTTCCACCTCCAGGTCAGCCCGGCCCAGTTCGCCGACTACTGGAACGCCGCCCAGGCGATCGCCGGCGTCCAGGTGGCGCTCGGCGCGAACTCCCCGCTGCTGTTCGGCCGGGAGTTGTGGCGGGAGACCCGGGTGCCGCTGTTCCAGCAGGCCACCGACACCCGCGCCGAGGAGATCAAGGCCCAGGGGGTACGCCCCCGGGTCTGGTTCGGGGAACGATGGATCACCAGCGTCTTCGACCTGTTCGAGGAGAACGTGCGCTACTTCCCGGCGCTGCTGCCGGTCTGCGAGCCGGAGGACCCGGCGGAGACCCTGGCCGCCGGCGGCGTGCCGAAGCTCGCCGAGCTGCGGCTGCACAACGGCACGATCTACCGGTGGAACCGCCCGGTCTACGACGTGCTGAAGGGACGCCCGCATTTGCGGGTGGAGAACCGGGTGCTGCCGGCCGGGCCGACCGTGCTGGACACCGTCGCCAACGGCGCCTTCTACTTCGGCCTGGTCCGCGCCCTCGCGGAGTCCGACCGGCCGCTCTGGTCGCAGATGTCGTTCAGCGCGGCCGAGGAGAACTTCACCAACTGTTCCCGGCACGGCATCGACGCTCAGGTGTTCTGGCCCGGGCTGGGCTACCTGCCGGTGACCGAGCTGGTGCTGCGGCGGCTGCTGCCGCTGGCCCACCACGGGCTGGACCGGTGGGGCCTCGACCCGGCCGAGCGGGACCGGCTGCTCGGCATCATCGAGCAGCGCTGCCTGACCGGCCGCAACGGGGCGACCTGGCAGGTGGAGACGCTGCACCGGCTGGAGTCCGCCGACCACCTGGACCGGCCGGAGGCGCTGCGCGAGGTGGTCCGCCACTACGTCGACCTCATGCACAGCAACCGCCCGGTCCACGAGTGGCCGCTGCCCTGACCGTCGCGGGGCAGCCGGCGCACGCGCCTCGGTGCTAGCGTCGGCCGCGATCTCCACGCTGACCGCCGCCCCGCACCATTTCGGCGGGTCAGCTCCCGGTCGACCCTGGAGGCGGCGTGCGCACCCTGTTCGACGGCGGCGTCGGCGTGCACTACGGACAGTTCTACGTCACGGTCGACGACCTGGTGGACATGACCGAGGCGTTCGCCGGGCAGTCGAACGGCCTCTGCGGAGCCGGTGTGCCGGGTGCCCTCTTCCTGCTGACCGGCACGCACACCGGCACGGTGGGCATGCGCGTCGAGTGGCACGACCACGAGCCGCCGGCGCCGGGCGACGGCTGGGAGGAGGTCGTGGAGACGTCCTACGCGCCGGCCACCCCGACCGTGCACCTCACCGAGTGGGCCGGCGAACGGTCCCGGCCGCTGGAGCTGGGCGGGGAGGGCCGTGGCTACCGGGTCCGGTACTGCGCCACCGGCCTGGCGGAGGCCCCGCACACCCCCTTCGGGGAGCCGACGCCCGACCGCTACCTGCTCCAGTTCTGGCCGGACGACCCGGCCCGCCCGGACGTCGTGCTCCGGCAGACCACCACCGCCGCCGCGTACTGGCACGACTACGCGCGCTCCCTGCCGCCGCCACCGACGCCGGAGGAGCGGGCCGAGGCGGAACGCCGCGCGCGGGAGGAGCGGGAGCGGCGGCACGCGGAGTTCGTCCGGCGGGAGGAGGCGCGCCGGTGGGGTGGACGGCCACCGTCCGAGCGGCTGCGCCGGGTCGTCGGCAACGTCTCCGGGATCGCCGCCCTCGACCGTGACCTGGTCGACGCGGTCGCCGGGACGGACCCGGACACGCAGCGGCGGATCGCGCGGTGGGCCGCCCGCCACGCGTACGCCTTCGCCGGGATCGCCGACCTCGACTGGCTGGCGCCGGCCTGGCGGGCGTTGGAGCGCGGCGAGCCGATGCCGGACTGGTGCACCGACGTCACAGCGATGTGGCGGCGAATCACCGGCGGCGAGGCCCGCCTGGAGGCCCGGGCACGGCGGCTGGGGCTGAGTCAGGCGACGGACACCGCACGGGCGGGGCTGCTCTCCGGGCCCGTCGACCCGGTCGCGATGGCGTTGCCGGCACTGGCCGCCGCCGCGGTGCCCGATCCGCTCCAGGCGGCCCTGGAGACGCTCTCGGCGGCGGCGACCGCGTACGGGACGGAGGCGCCGGCGTTCCTCGCGGAGGTCCGGCGCGCCTTCCCGGCCCTCGCCGAGGGCGAGGATCAGAGCGGGGACGGGTCGTCGCGCAGCCGGCTGTAGAGCCAGCCGTCGCGCCAGGCGCCGGCCCGGAACTCGCAGGCTCGGACGACCCCTTCGAGCTGGAAGCCGGCCTTCTCCAGCGACCGCTGCTCGGCGACGTTCTCCGGGTGGGTGCCGGCCTGGATCCGCTGCGCCGGGGTGTGCGCGAACAGGTAGTCGCAGAGCAGCGCCTGGGCCCGCCAGCCGATGCCCCGACCGCGCCACTCGGGCAGCAGGGCGATGCCGATCTCCCAGTACGGCGCGCGTCCGCCGTAGATGCCCCACAGGTAGCTCACGAAGCCAGCGGCGGCCTGCTCGGGCTCGACCTGGACGATCAGCCGGCCGTCCCGCTCGCCCAGCCAGCCGTCCTCGGCCTGCCGGCGGGCGGGCGCACCGGGATCGCGGTAGCCGGCCCAGTCCAGCCCGATCAGGCCCGGCTCGGTCGCGAACCGGCGGAACATCGCCAGGTCCGGCTCGGCCACCGGACGCAGCCGGACGGTGCCGCCGCCCGCCTCGTGCGCGATGCCGGCGAGCGTCGCCGGCGGTTCGACCTCGTCCATGCCCGGCACGCTAGCGGCCGGCGGCCCGCTCCGCCGCCCCGGCCGCTGCGACCTCAGAGCGCCACGATCGCGGCGGACTCCGGCGGCAGCTCGATCCCGTCCCGCATCACGGTGACGCCCTCGGAGGTGGCCAGCAGCACCCGGCGCACCACGCCCGGCAGGTTGATCCGCTGCGGCTTGCCGGCCAGGTTCGCCACCACGAGGCAGCCACCCCGGCGCATCAGCAGGAACTGGTCGCCGTGGCGTACCTCGACGTGGTTGAGGCGGGGGTCGGACAGGTCGGGGCGGCGCTTGCGGAGCGCGATGAGCCGCCGGTAGAAGTCGTACATCTCCCGGTGCTCGGGCTTGTCGAACTCGGCCCAGTCGAGCCGGGACCGGACGAAGGTCTGCGGGTCCTGCGGGTCGGGCACGTCCCCCGGCGGCCAGCCGTGCGCGGCGAACTCCCGCCGGCGCCCGGCCGCCACCGCGGTCGCCAGCTCGGGCTCCGGGTGGCTGGTGAAGAACTGCCACGGGGTGCTGGCCGCCCACTCCTCCCCCATGAACAGCATCGGGGTGAAGGGCGCGGTCATCAGCAGGGTGGCGCCGACGCGGAGCAGCCCGGCGGAGAGCGTCTGGGAGATCCGGTCGCCGGTGGCCCGGTTGCCGATCTGGTCGTGGTTCTGCAGGTACGCCACGAACCGGTGCCCGGGAGTGCGCTGCCGGTCGACGGGCCGGCCGTGGCTGCGGTTGCGGAAGCTGGACCAGGTGCCGGCGTGGAAGAACGCGCCGGTCAGCACGTCGGTGAGGCATTCGAGGGAGCCGAAGTCGCCGTAGTAGCCCTGCCGTTCCCCGGTGAGCAGGGTGTGCAGCGCGTGGTGGGCGTCGTCGTTCCACTGGGCGTGCAGCCCGTACCCGCCGGCCTCCCGCGGGGTGATCAGCTTCGGGTCGTTGAGGTCGCTCTCGGCGATCAGCGACAGCGGCCGGCCCAGGTGGGTGGAGAGGGCCTCCACCTCGGCCGCCACCTCCTCCAGGAAGTGGGTGGCCCGGGAGTCGGGCATGGCGTGCACGGCGTCCAGCCGCAGCCCGTCGACGTGGTAGTCGCGCAGCCACATGAGCACGCTGTCGACGATGTAGCGGCGCACCCCGTCGGAGTGCGGCCCGTCCAGATTGACGGTGCGGCCCCAGGTGTTGCTCTGCTCGGTGAGGTACGGCGCGAAGCGCGGCGCGTAGGCCCCGGAGGGCCCGAAATGGTTGTAGACGACGTCGAGGATCACCCCCAGCCCCTTCGCGTGCGCCGCGTCGACGAAGCGCTTGAGCCCGTCCGGCCCCCCGTACGGCTCGTGCGGCGCGTACCAGCAGACCCCGTCGTAGCCCCAGTTGTGCTCGCCGTTGAAGGCGTTGACCGGGAGCAGCTCGACCAGGTCGACACCGAGGTCGACCAGGTGGTCGAGGCGGCCGATCGCCGCGTCGAAGGTGCCCTCCGGGGTGAAGGTGCCGATGTGCAGCTCGTAGAGGACGCTGCCGGGCAGTTGCCGCCCGGTCCAGCCCTCGTCGGTCCAGCCGAACGCGGCGTGGTCGTAGCGCCGGCTCGGCCCGTGCACCCCCTGCGGCTGCCACGCCGACCGGGGGTCGGGCAGGGCCCGCTCGTCGTCGTCGAGGAGGAACGCGTAGTCGGTGCCCGGTCCGGCGCCGGGCACCTCGACCCGCCACCAGCCCGCCGGCCCGGGACGCATGTCGTGGTCGGCGACGCCGGACAGGCGCAGCCGCACCCGGGCGGCTTCGGGCGCCCACACCGTGAACTCGGTCATGCGGCAGCCTCCACGGAGTCGGTGGGAGCGAGGAGGGCGACGGGATAGGTGCTCAGAAGATCGTGCATCAGCAGCTCAGACCCACTGTAGACCCGACCGGTGAACAGGTCCGTAACACTGTTGCCGGAAATCGCCAGCGTCGTGTCGCGCCAGCCGCCGGCGCGGGCCAGCCGCAGCGGCAGCCGGGTGGCCACCGCGATCGCGCCGCCCCGGTCGAAGGCCACCACGTGCCCGCCGGCCGGCCCCCGCGCCGGCACCGGCCGGTAGCCGGTGAACAGCTCCGGGTGGGACCGGCGCAGCCGCAGGGTGCGGGAGACCACGAGCAGCTTGGCCGCGCCGTCGGCGGCCACCGCGGGCCGCCAGCCGCCGTCGAGCCGGGCCAGCAGCTCCCGGCGTACGGCGAAGTCGACCGGGCGGCGGTTGTCCGGGTCGACGAGCGAGTTCTCCCACAGCTCGGTGCCCTGGTAGGTGTCCGGCACGCCCGGCATGGCGAGCTGGACCAGCTTCTGCCCGAGCGAGTTGGACCAGCCGGCCGGGGTGATCTCGTCGGCGAACGCGGTGAGCTGGGCGTGCAGCTCCGGGTCGTCGTACATCCGGTCGACCAGGGCGTGCAGCTCGTGCTCGAACGCCGGGTCCGGGTCGGCCCAGCTGGTCGACGCCGAGGCCTCCCGGGCGGCCTTCTCCGCGTACCCGTGCAGCCGCTCCCGCTCGATGGGCCAGGCCCCCACGGCGGTCTGCCAGAGCAGGTGGGCGAACGCGGGGTCCGCGAGCGGCGCGCGGGACATCCAGTCGGCCACCCGCTCGGCCCAGCGCCCGGGCAGCTCGGAGAGGACCGCGAGCCGGGCCCGGACGTCCTCGCCGCGCTTGGTGTCGTGGGTGGAGAGCGTGGTCATGCTCGCCGGCCAGCGCACCTGGCGGGCGGCGGCGAAGCGGTGGAACTCGGCCGGCGGCACGCCGAAGTGGGCCGGGCTGCCACCCACCTCGTTGAGCGCCACGAACCGGCTCCACCGGTAGTAGGCGGTGTCCTCCACCCCCTTGGCCATCACCGCGCCGGAGAGCTGCGGGAAGCGGGCGGCCAGCTCGTGCCCGGGGTCGCGGAGCCGGGCGGTGACCGCGTCGAGCACGTTGGTCAGGTCGGGGCGGCGGCGGCCGGCCTCGGCGCGGGCGGCGGCGAGGTGCCGGGCGCCCTCCGGCGGGTAGCCCCGGTAGACCGGGAACGCGGCGGCCAGCTCGGCGAGGGCCGCCTGGACCTGCTCGGCGGGCAGGTCGGGGACGAGCGCGGCGAGCCGGCACAGCTCGGCGGCGAGCAGCCGGGTGGCCGCCGCCAGCTTGGTGTCGTGGGTGAGGTCCTGCCACGAGGTGTGCCGGCCGGTGAGCCGGCCGTCCAGCGCCGTGAAGTCCGCCTCGGCGTCCGGGTCGACGAAGAGCCCACCCGCCGCGGCCAGGGCGTCGTAGCCGGTGGTGCCGTCGACCGGCCAGTCCGGCAGCTCCTCGCCGTACTCCAGGATCTTCTCCACCACCAGCCAGGCGCCGGGCGCGGCGGCGCGCAGCCGGGCCAGGTAGCCGGCGGGGTCGCGCAGCCCGTCCGGGTGGTCGACCCGGATGCCGTCGAGGTCGCCGGCGGCGGCCCAGCGCAGGATCTCCGCGTGGGTGGCGCGGAAGACCTCCGGGTCCTCCACCCGCAGCCCGGCCAGGTCGGAGACGGCGAAGAACCGGCGGTACGTCAGCTCGGTGTCGCCGCGCCGCCAGTTGACCAGCTCGTAGTGCTGCCGGTCGTGCACCTCGCGCGGCGTCCCCCCGCCGGTGCCGTCGGCGATCGGGAAGCGGTGCTCGTGGTAGCGCAGCTCACCGTCGACCACCTTGAGGTCGTCGAGGGCGTCGGGGGTGTCGGCGAGCACCGGCAGCAGCAGCCGACCCCGGTCCCAGTCGATGTCGAACCAGTCCGCGTACGCCGAGGCCCGGCCCCGGCGCAGCACGTCCCACCAGGCCGGGTTGGCCGCCGGCCGGGCCACCCCGGCGTGGTTGGGCACGATGTCCACGACCAGGCCGAGCCCGGCCGCGCGCAGCGCCCGGACCAGGCGCTGCCGGCCGCCCTCGCCGCCGAGTTCCGGGTTGACCGCGCGGTGGTCGACCACGTCGTAGCCGTGCTGCGAGCCCGGGGTGGCGGTGAGCAGCGGCGCGCTGTAGAGGTGGGTGACGCCCAGGTCGGCCAGGTAGCCGGCGAGGCCGGCGGTGGCGTCGAGGTCGAAGCCGGGGCGGATCTGGACGCGGTAGGTCGACCCCACCCGCGTCGTCGCCGTCGTGTCGTCGGGGTGAGGGGTGTCGGGCATGGGTCAGGCCGTCCTCTCCAGGACCAGCAGCGAGCGGTCGGGGACGCACACGCTCCCGCCCGCCTCGACCGCCAGGGTCTTCTCCGGATCCGGGTCCGCGGTGCTGATGACCTGCTCCCACCGCTGCCCGAACTCGGCGGGCGGCAGGGTGAAGTCCAGCGGCGCGTCGTGCGCGTTGAACAGCAGCAGGAAGGAGTCGTCCCGGTGACGCTGGCCGTACTGGCCGCGTTCCGGGATGCCGTCGCCGTTGACGAACAGGGCCACCGAGCGGCCGAAGTCGTTGCCCCAGTCCTCGCCGGTCATCTCCCGGCCGTCGGGGGTGTACCAGGCCAGGTCGGGCAGGGCGGTGCCGGCGGCCCGGCCGCCGACCGGCAGCCCGGTGAAGAAGCGGCGC
Source organism: Micromonospora sp. NPDC004540 (assembly GCF_040610095.1). NCBI lineage: Bacteria > Bacillati > Actinomycetota > Actinomycetes > Micromonosporales > Micromonosporaceae > Micromonospora > Micromonospora sp. NPDC004540. The sequence continues at coordinate 14,381 of NZ_JBEXLR010000032.1, read as the reverse complement.
CGCTGGAACACCCGGTGCCGCTTGCGGAAGTCGGTGAGGCGCTGGACGAACGCGACCAGCTCCTCGTCGGCCCGCGCCCAGTCCACCCAGGCCAGCTCGCTGTCCTGGCAGTAGGCGTTGTTGTTGCCGCACTGGGTGCGGCCCAGCTCGTCGCCGTGGCCGAGCATCGGCACGCCCTGGGAGAGGATCAGGGTGCCCAGGAAGTTGCGCCGCTGCCGGGCGCGCAGCGCGAGCACCCCCGGGTCGTCGGTCTCCCCCTCGACGCCGCAGTTCCAGGAGCGGTTGTGGCTCTCCCCGTCCCGGTTCTCCTCGCCGTTGGCCTCGTTGTGCTTGTCGTTGTAGGAGACCAGGTCGTTGAGGGTGAACCCGTCGTGGCAGGTGACGAAGTTGATGCTGTGGAACGGGCGGCGCCCGTCGTCCTGGTAGAGGTCGGCGGAGCCGGAGATCCGGGAGGCGAACTCGGCCAGGGTGGCCGGCTCGCCGCGCCAGAAGTCCCGCACGGTGTCCCGGTACTTGCCGTTCCACTCGGTCCACTGCGGCGGGAAGTTGCCGACCTGGTAGCCGCCGGGGCCGACGTCCCACGGTTCGGCGATCAGCTTGACCCGGCCGACCACCGGGTCCTGCTGCACCACCTCGAAGAAGGTGGAGAGGCGGTCCACCTCGTAGAACTCCCGGGCCAGGGTGGCCGCGAGGTCGAAGCGGAAGCCGTCGACGTGCATCTCGGTCACCCAGTAGCGCAGCGAATCCATGATCAGCTGGAGCGAGTGCGGGCTGCGCACGTTGAGGCTGTTGCCGGTGCCCGTGTAGTCGACGAAGTACCGCCGGTCCTCCTCGGAGAGCCGGTAGTAGCTCGGGGTGTCGATGCCCTTGAAGCTCAGCGACGGCCCGAGGTGGTTGCCCTCGGCGGTGTGGTTGTAGACCACGTCGAGGATCACCTCGATGCCGGCCGCGTGCAGCGCCTTGACCATGCCGCGGAACTCCTGCACCTGCTGGCCGAGGCGCCCCAGCGCCGAGTAGCCGTGGTGCGGGGCGAAGAAGCCGATGGTGTTGTAGCCCCAGTAGTTGCGCAGCCCCAGGTCGGCCAGCCGGTGATCGTGCACGAACTCGTGCACCGGCATGAGCTCGACCGCGGTCACCCCGAGCCGCTTGAAGTAGTCGATCATCACGGGTGAGGCGATCGCCGCGTACGTGCCGCGCAGCTCCTCCGGGATGTCGGGGTGGCGCATGGTCAGCCCGCGCACGTGCGCCTCGTAGATCACCGAGTGGTGGTAGGGGGTGCGCGGCGGCCGGTCGTTGCCCCAGTCGAAGTACGGGTTGACCACCACCGACTTCGGCATGAACGGGGCGGAGTCGGTCTCTTCGCGCCGGTCCGGGTCGCCGCCCACCTCGTAGTCGTAGACCGCCGGATCCCAGGTGACCTCCCCGTCGACCGCCTTGGCGTACGGGTCCAGGAGCAGCTTGTGCGGGTTGCAGCGCAGCCCGTTGGCCGGGTCCCACGGCCCGTGCACCCGGTAGCCGTAGCGCTGCCCGGGCTCGATGCCCGGCAGGTAGGCGTGCCAGACGTACGCGTCGACCTCGCGGAGCTCGACCCGGCGCTCGGCGCCGGTGTCCCACTCGTCGAACAGGCAGAGCTCGACCTTCTCCGCCACCTCGGAGAAGATCGCGAAGTTGGTCCCCATCCCGTCGTAGGTGGCGCCGAGGGGGTAGCTCTCGCCCGGCCAGACCTGCATGTCGCTCCTTCGGCCATGATCATGAGCGCACCGGACGGGCGGGCCGGCCGGTGCGCACGCCGCTAATGCCCCGCCGCACGCTCCGCCAATCCACCCGTTCGGACGGTAACCGAAATCCACCCGCCTGAGTCCGGCCGGACCGTCAGGTGTTGTCCGTCACGATCGCCCTTTTCGAGATGCGGGTTCGCGCCGGATGGCTTTTCCTTGACTGCGGACACGCGTGCCCACGCGGGTCCGCCCGGCCGTTCGGCCGCCCTCCACACTCCCCACGCCGCCAGTGACGTCGGCGCATACCAGCATGCATGGACGGAGATCGATGTGACCACCCTGCGGGTCGGCGCGCAGCCCGCCACCGCGACGGACCGGACCCACCGGCCCACCCTCACCTCCCGCCCGACCATCCCACCGCAGCCCGGCGTGCCGCCCCGGACCCGGCGCATCCTCATGCTGTCGTGGGAGTACCCGCCGGTGCTCGTCGGTGGCCTCGGCCGCCACGTGCACGCGCTCTCCGTCGCCCTGGCCGCCGCCGGCCACGAGGTCACCGTCGTCACCCGGCACGCCGAGGGCGCGCCGCTGGAGGAGTACGCCGACGGCGTGCGGATCGTCCGCGCCGCCGAGGACCCGGTCACCTTCCCGCTCGCCACCGACTCGCTGCTGGCCTGGACCATGGCGTTCAACCACACCCTCACCCGGGCCGCCCTGCGCGCCGCCGAGTCCGGCGCGTACGACGTCATCCACGCCCACGACTGGTTGGTCGCGCACACCGCCATGACCCTGCGCGAGCACCTGGACGTGCCGCTGGTCAGCACCATCCACGCCACCGAGGCGGGCCGGCACCAGGGCTGGCTGCCCGAGGAGATGAACCGCACCATCCACGGCGTCGAGCACTGGCTGGCCGCCGAATCCGGCCGGGTGATCGTCTGCTCCGGCTACATGCGCGACGAGGTGGGCGCGCTGTTCGGAGTGGACCCGACCCGGGTCGACGTGGTCCCCAACGGGGTGGAGCCGCACCGCTGGCGGGTGCCCGACTCGGCCGTCGCCGCCGCCCGGGCCCGGTTCGCCGGGGACGGACCGCTGGTCACCTTCGCCGGCCGGCTGGTCTACGAGAAGGGCGTGCAGCACCTGCTGGCCGGGCTGCCCCGGCTGCGCGAGCGGCACCCCGGGCTGCGCGCGGTGATCGTCGGCGACGGGCCGTACCGGGCGACCCTGGAGGCCGAGGTTCACCGACTGGGACTGGGCGCCACGGTGAGCATGCCGGGCTTCCTCGGCGGCACCGACCTGCCCGCCGTGATGGCCGCCTCGGACTGCTTCGCGGTGCCGAGCATCTACGAACCGTTCGGCATGGTGGCCCTGGAGGGGGCCGCCGCCGGCGCGCCGCTCGCGGTGTCCCGCACCGGCGGGCTGGCCGAGATCGTCGAGCCCGGCGTCACCGGCCTGACGTTCGCCCCGCAGGACCCGGACGGGCTCTCCGAGGCGGTGCACGCGCTGCTCTCCGACCGGGACCGGGCGCGGCTGCTCGCCCGGCGCGCCCGCGCCATGGTCCACGAGCAGTACGGCTGGTCGGCCATCGCCTCCCGCACCGCCGCCGCCTACGCCGCGGCCATCGCCCAGGACACCGCGTTCACCGCGGAGCGGGCCGAGCAGCGGATGACCGCCGGCCGGGCCCTGCCGGCACTGCCGGAGGGCAACCTGCTCGCCGCCGCCGGCCTCCGCTGACCCGAACCACGACGGCCGCCGACCCCCATGCGGGCGGCGGCCGTCGTCGCGGTCACGGACAGCGGAAGTAGCGCTGTCTCCGTCGCGCCTCGACCGTCAGGCGCCAGGCCCGGAGCAGCCTCTTGGCGTGCTGTACGCGGGGGCATGTCCCGTCGGCGCGACAGTGCGGGCAGCGCTTCCGCGTGTGGAGATCCACCATGAAGCCGGCGGCCATGACGAGGAATGACGGCTCAGGTTCCCAGCTACTAGTCACTTGACAATAGTAGATGACTAGCGCCTTCGACTACTAGGCGTGCGTCAAGCTGATACATGACTAGTTGTCGGGCACCTAGCGTCCGATACATGGCCAAGAAGCTGCGGCTGGTCGGCTCGGCGGAGATCCGCGTGCTCCTCGGGGGCGTGTCGCGACAGCGGGCGTACCAGATCACCAGCCGCCGCGACTTCCCCGAGCCCGTTGCCATGCTCCAGATGGGCAACGTCTGGCTCGCCGAAGACGTCGAGAAGTGGATCGCCGCGAAGCGCCCCGAAATCGACTAGGCCCTGTCCTGCCGATCGCGTAGTGGTTTGGCCGCACTGACCACGCTCAGGTAGTGGCCCTCCGCCACGAATGCGGGATGGCATGATCTCGCGATGGCCAGCTATGAGATCGCGCTCGTCCTGCTCGTCGACCCCTCGGGCGCGATCCTCCTGCAGCACCGCGACGAGCACGCACCCGTCTCGCCGAACCAGTGGGGTCTGCCCGGCGGTCACATCGAGCCCGGGGAGACGCCGGAGGAGGCCGCCCGCCGGGAACTGCTGGAGGAGACCGGTCTGACCGCAGGCGAGTTGCACCTCCTCTGGGCCGGCCCGCGCCCGTACGAGGAGGGCTTCCAGCACACGGTCACGATCCACGTCTTCCGCGGCACGACCGACGCGACCCAGGAGGACGTGGTGCTCGGCGAGGGCCGGGCGATGGTCTTCGTCCCCCGCGACGAGGTGCTCGACCGGGAGCTGGCGGTCTCCTCCGCGCTGGTCCTCCCGCTTCACCTCGGGATCGGCCCGACGGCTCGACCCGCATGATCGTCCGGTCGTGATCCTCCGTTCGGACTGGTCGCTGCCGGTCCCGATCGGACAGACTCGCGTGAACCTGACGCGACGAGGTTCGAGGAGACGCGGTGCGGGTGCTTCTGGTGGAGGACGACCTGCGAGTCGCGTCCGCGCTCGCCGCCGCGCTGCGCCGCCGGGGCAACTCGGTCATCACCGCCACGACCGCATCGGAGGCGGCCGCGGCCGGGCCGGTGGACCTCATGCTGCTCGACCTCAACCTGCCCGACCGGGACGGCCTGGCGCTGTGCCGGGAGATCCGCCGGCACAACGAGGACATCGCGATCATCGCGGTGACCGCCCGCTCCGACGAGCGGGACCGGGTGGCAGGGCTGCGGGCCGGCGCCGACGACTACGTGGTGAAGCCGTTCTCGATGGCGGAGTTGCAGGCCCGGATCGAGGCGGTGATGCGGCGCACCGCCCGCGCCTCCCGGGTCGAGGCGGCGCTGGAGGTCGGTGACCTGCGGCTGGACCTCAACGCCCGGCGGGTCTGGCTCGGCGCCCGCGAGGTGGTGCTGACCCGCAAGGAGTTCGCTCTACTGATGGCGCTGGCCCGGCAGGCCGGGACGGTGGTGCCCCGGGAGCGGCTGCTGATGGACGTCTGGCAGACCACCTGGGGCGCCGGCCACACCCTCGATGTCCACGTCGCGGCCCTGCGGGGCAAGCTCGACGACGCGGGCCTGGTGGAGACCGTACGCGGGGTGGGCTACCGGCTCCGGCCGGACTGAACCGCCGATCCTCATTTCAACCTCAAGAAATCGCGCACCGTCGACCGAGGACGGGGTGGCTGGCGTGTGCTGTCCGGACCGAGTCATCCCACCTGTTCTGGAGCTTCCATGAGAGACAGACGGACGACGGCCCTCCTCGCCGCCCTGCTCGCCGCCAGCCTCGCGGCGTTCGCCGGGCCCGTGCCCGCGCAGGCCGACCCGGCCGAGCCGAACCAGGTCCAGGGCCTGACGGTCGTGCCGGGCGACGGCTACGCCACCCTCGCCTGGACGCCGGTCGACGGCGCCACCGACTACCAGATCGAGCGCACCCCGGTCGACGCCGACGGCACCGCGACCGGACCGGCCGTGATCACCGGGGTCTGGCGGCCGAACCGCCAAGTCGACAACTCCTCGCCCACCTTCGCGGACGCCGGGTTCAACCCGGGCGCCCGGTTCCAGTGGCGGGTCCGCGCCCGCTTCGGCACCACCGCCGAGCCGTACTCGGCGCCGGTGGCCGGCACCACCAGGGCCCCCTGGGGCGACCCCGCGGTGCCGGGCCAGAACCTCCGGACCCAGTGGGAGACCACCCTCGCGGCCCAGTACACCAGCGACGTCAACGAGTACGCGTACACCGCGGCGGTCGACGAGTTGAGCGACCGGGTCCGGGTGACCGAGATCGGCCGGACCGCGCTGGGCCGCCCGATCAACATGTTCGTCATCGGCTACCCCACCCCGCCGGCCACCCCGGCGGCGGTGGCCGCGACCTCGCCGCTGATGATCAACTGCAACGTGCACGGCAACGAGCCCGGTGACCGGGAGGCCTGCCTCATCATGGCGCGCCAGCTGGCCTTCAGCGACGACCCGCGGACGCTGGACCTGCTGTCGCACACCACGGTGCTGATCGTGCCCACCATCAACGGGGACGGCCGGGCGGCCAACACCCGGGGCAACTCCACCGGCCAGGACCTCAACCGGGACTACTCGCTGGTCCGCCAGCCGGAGACCTTCGCGCTGGTGCGGATGCTGCGCGACTACCGGCCGGTGGCCGGCTACGACGGGCACGAGTTCGGCAACTCCAGCGCCGGCGACCTGCCGATGCTGCCGCCGCGGCACCAGAACGTCGCCCAGTCGATCTTCGACGAGTCGCAGCACATGATCGAGGGTCACATGTACACCCAGGGCGCGAAGGACGGCTGGTGGCCCTGCCCGTACGGGTGCAACGGCGGCGGCAACGTGGGGCTCAGCGAGGAGACCATCCTGCGCAACACGCTGGGGCTCAAGAACGTGGTGAACTCCCTGCTGGAGCTGCGCAGCGCGGGCGGCGCCACCCGGCCGGACGAGGGCAACACGGCGAACAACCGGCGGCGCAAGGCGTACTCGGCGCTCTGGACCTTCCACCAGTTCCTCGACTACCACCGGGCGAACCTCAAGGAGATCACCTCGGCGCGGGCCGACGCGATCACCTTCCAGGTGTCGAACACCGGGCGGATCGTCTTCCGCGGCTCCCGGCCGATCGCGGCGCACCCGGCGCCGCACCCGGGCGAGGCCCCGCCGCCGCTGGACGCCCCGCGCGAGGACCAGATCCTCACCGAGGCGCCGTGCGCCTACCGGCTCACCGAGGAGCAGTACCACGGGGAGCGCACCGACGGCCCGGCCGGCCAGCGGACCACCGTGGCGCAGCGGCTCGCCGCGCACGGCTGGCAGGTGGTCAAGGTCGCCGACGGGTACGTGGTGCCGCTGGCCCAGCCCGAGCGGGGGCTCATCCCGCTGCTGCTCGACGGGCAGGCGGTGGAGAAGCTGGTCGACGCCGAGCGGGTGTACCCGACGGTGACCGGCCCGCGCGACGGCGCGCTGGTGGTCTCCGGCGTCACCTGCCTGCGGGACGCCACGGTGACCGGCCCGGTCCGGGTCCGGCCCGGCGGCACGCTGATCGCCACCGGCTCGTCGATCACCGGCCCGGTGGACGCCAACGGCGCGGCCGGGGTCTTCCTGACCGACACCGCGGTGGAGGGTCCGGTGCGGGTCGCGCAGTCCAGTGGCCCGGTGGTGGTCGTCGACACGAAGGTCACCGGCCCGGTCGAGGTGTCGGACAACCGCGGTGAGGCGCCGCTGGTGGCGGCCAACACCGTGACCGGCCCGCTGAGCTGCGGCGGCAACACCCAGGTACCGATCGACCTCGGGCTGGGCAACTCGGCGCAGGGCCCGAAGAGCGGCCAGTGCGCGAGCCTCTGATCCGTTGATCGTCGTACCGGCAGGTCCGGCCTCCCGGGCCTGCCGGTACGACCCGACTCGACCGGAGAACGCCATGGAACGGCCCGTCATCCCCCCGCGATCCCGCTCTCTCCCCCGGCTCCGGTGGCCGGCCCGCCGGCGACGGACCGCTGCGCTCGCCGCGGTCGCGCTGTCCCTGCTGCTCACCGGCACGGGCTGCTCCGGCGCCGGCACCGCTTCGCCGGATGCGGCCGGCGGCGCCGCACCGAAGGCGGCGGCCGTCGTGAGTGGCCCGCTGTGCGACCTGCTGCCCTCCGGCAGCGACCCGGGCAACCCGGCGGCGCTCACCGGTCAGCCGGCCGAGGCGGCCCTGCAGTGGCTGCCCGTCCTCACCACGTTCGAGGCGGCGGTGCGGGCGTCCGGCATGTCCGCCGACCTGCACGCCGGTTCGGGGTTGACCATCCTGGCCCCGACCGACGACGCGTTCGTGGCCAAGTTCTCCGAGGACGACCTGGACCACCTGCTCCTGGCCGACCGGGACAAGCTCCGCGGCCTGCTCCGCGAACACCTGGTCGCCGGGTCGCTGTCGCTGTCCGACCTGGTGGCCGCCGGCAAGGTCACCACGCTGGCCGGCACCACGGTGACGGTCACCGGGGGCGGGGGGACCGCCCGCCTGGCCGACCAGGCCGACACCGTGTGCGCCGACTACCGGGTCGCGAACGCGCGGATCCACATCATCAACCACGTGCTCGGCAGCCTGCCCACCACCGGCGGCGAGGGCGGGCACCGCGCCCACTGACCGCACGAACCAAGGCTTGCCCCACGAAACCGCAGGTCATAGGTTTCGATTCATCACTTGATCTCCCCCGAGTGAAACGAGGCATCCCGATGCGCCTGTCGAAGCGTCCGCTTAGGGCGGTCCCCACGAGACGAACGGCCGGCGTCGCCGCGCTGCTCCTGCTCGCCGGCCTGACGCCGTTGCTCGGAGGCGCGCCGGCCGGCGCCGCCCCCACGCCCCCCGGCTGCAGCAACGACCCTGCCGCCCGGCTGTCCACCGTGCCCAGCCCCGAGTCCGCGCTGGGGTTCCCGCTCGGCACCGGCCAGGAGCGGGTCGTCACCAACGACGAGGTCCGTGGCTACCTCAAGGCCGTCGACGCCGCCTCCGACCGCGTGGTCACCGGCGTCATGGCGACGAGCGTGCTCGGCCAGCCGCTGCCGTACGCCATCGTCTCCGACGAGCGGCACGTCCGGCAGGGCGAGTTGCAGCAGATCGCCGACGACATCCGCGACCTGCGGGACGCGCGCCGGACCAAGGCGAAGAAGGCCGCCGAGACCGCGACCGACCGCCCGGCCATCGTCTGGGTGACCGCGAACGTGCACGGCGGGGAGAAGAGCGGCACGGACGCCGCCCTCAAAACCCTGTACGAGCTGGCATCCGGGCTGTCCTGCGCGGTCGCGGAGCGGAACGACAACCTGGTCACCGTCATCGTGCCGACCCAGAACCCCGACGGCCGCGACGCCAGCCGCCGGCAGAACGAGTACGGCTTCGACATGAACCGGGACTGGTTCGCCCGCACCCAGCAGGAGACCGACGGCAAGATCGAACTCCTGCGGCAGTACCCGCCGCAGGTCTTCATCGACGCGCACGAGATGGGCGGCCGACAGTACTTCTTCCCGCCCAACGCCGACCCGATCCACCACGAGATCTCCAGCGAGAACGTCGACTGGATCAACCGGATCGGCGAGGCCAACAAGGCCGGCTTCGGCTTCAACGGCGCCTGTGGCGGCGCCGTCACCACCGAGTGCTACTTCAACTACGCGACGTACGACCTGTTCTTCATGGGCTACGGCGACACCGTCCCGGCCGCCGGCTTCGGCGCCGCCGGCATGACCTTCGAGAAGGGCAGCGCGTCGGCGGTGGCCGACCGGGTCCAGCAGCAGTTCCACACCCAGTGGTCCACCCTCGGCTGGGCCGCCGCGAACAAGCACGAGGTGCTGACCAGCTACTTCAAGATCTGGACGGACGCGCTCGCCGAGGGCAGGGCCGGGACGCTGGAGCCGAACGAGGTGGTCCAGCCGACCAACACCGTCCAGTTCCCGGTGCCGGACGTCACGATCCGCTCGTACTTCCTGCTCCCCGACCGGCAGCTCGGCGACGTGCGCCGGCTGGTCGAGCGGTTGCGCGGGATGGACGTCGAGGTCTACGAGGTGACCAAGCCGACGAAGGTGCCCACCGCCCGGATCTTCGGCGGGCGCACCGCGAGCGACGTCACGGTGCCGGTGGGCGCGTACTGGATCCCGATGGACCAGCCGCAGAAGCACTGGATCCAGGCGATCATGGGCGAGGACCCGTACGTCCCGTTCCCCTACTTCTACGACGTGTCGTCCTGGAGCAACCCGCTGCTCATGGGCGTGGACACCATCTACACCGGCGACGACGTCCGCCCGCACGCCCAACTGGTCCGGCAGATCAACGGCGGCACGACCTCGGCGGCCGGGGCGAAGGGTTCGTACGCGTACCCGCTGGACTCGGCGGCGGCGGCCGAACTCACCTTCCGGCTGCTCGGCCAGGGCGTGCCGCTCGTCCGTGACCTCGACACCAGCGTGGTGGGCTTCCCCGCGAAGAGCCTGACCCAGGAGATCGACCGGCTGGCCCGGTCGCTCGGGGTGACCCTGAGCCCGAGCGACGCGGCGGCCAGCGGAAGCCCGATGGACCTGCCGGATGTCGGGCTGTTCCAGGGCACCGGCATCTCCACCACCTCCGGCTCACACGGCGAGGCCCGGTACGTGCTCGGCAAGCGGTGGGGGCTCGACCTCAAGCCGGTGACCACCGCCGACATCAACGACAACACCCCGGCGTTCACCGGACGCACCGTGCTGCTCGTGCCGGACGGCAGCAGCTCGACCGGCGGGCTCACCGCCGCCGGGCAGGCCAACCTGCGGAACTGGATCGCCCAGGGCCACACCTACGTCGGCCTGCGCAACGAGGGCACCCGGATGGCTCGGGCCGCCGGCCTCACCTCCACCACGGAGAAGACGAAGCCGGCGGACTACCGGATGATCGGTTCGCACCTGCGGGTCGACGTCGACGGCAGCAGCCCGGTCGCGCTGGGCCGCCCGGCGGAGGACTTCGAGTTCAACAACAGCGACTCGATCCTGAACCCGAGCAGCACCGGCACCAACGTCCTCAGCTATCCGTCCGACGACACCTTCTGGGCGAACGGCTACACCGTGCGCAGCGACGTGTTGAAGGGCACGGTCGCACTGGTGGACGAGCCCACCGGCGCCGGACGGGCCGTGCTGTTCGCGTTCAACCCGCTCTTCCGGGCGTACAACGAGAACGGGCTGCACCTGGTGGCCAACGCCCTGCTCTATCCGTCGGGCGCGGCGGCGGACCGCGGCGCCGGGCGGCGGACGACCGGTGTCGACCCGGCCCGGGCGGCTGCGGCGGCCCAGCCGGTGGCGGACGACCTGGGCGGCGAGTGGCGCCCGATCAGCGTCGAGGTGGCGGCCGGCGACCGCGGTCGTGCCGAAGCGGTCGTCGCCCGGTACACCGACACCGCCCGCGTCTCGGTGGCGGACGGGTCGGCCTACCTGGTGATCCCGAATCCGGCCGGCCTGCAGGCCGACGAGCACCCGTTCCTGCGTGACCTGGTAGCCGCCCTCCGGGACGCGCGGATCCCGCTCCGGTCCCTGGTGGGCTGACGCCCCGTCCCGTACCGACACGAAGGCCGCCGACCCGCACGGGGTCGGCGGCCTTCGTCGGCAGAACCGTGCTCAGCGCTCCGTGGCGGGGACGTAGTCCCGCTCGGCGTAGCCGGTGTAGATCTGCCGCGGGCGGCCGATCTTGGTCTCCGGGTCGTTGATCATCTCGCGCCACTGGGCGATCCAGCCGGGGAGCCGGCCCAGGGCGAAGAGCACCGTGAACATCTTGGTCGGGAAGCCCATGGCCTTGTAGATCAGACCGGTGTAGAAGTCCACGTTCGGGTAGAGCCGGCGGGAGACGAAGAAGTCGTCGGCGAGGGCGATCTCCTCGAGCTGCATGGCGAGGTCCAGCAGCGGGTCCGGCTTGGCCATCCGGCCGAGCACGTCCTGGGCGGCCTTCTTCACGATCGCGGCGCGCGGGTCGTAGTTCTTGTAGACCCGGTGGCCGAAGCCCATCAGCTTCACGCCGTCCTGCTTGTCCTTGACCTTCTGCACGAAGGTGCGGACGTCACCGCCGTCGGCCTGGATCTTCTGGAGCATCTCCAGCACCGCCTGGTTGGCGCCGCCGTGCAGCGGGCCGAACAGCGCGTTCACGCCGGCCGAGACCGAGGCGAACAGGTTGGCGTTGCTGGAGCCGACCAGCCGGACGGTCGAGGTGGAGCAGTTCTGCTCGTGGTCGGCGTGCAGGATGAAGAGCATGTCCAGCACGCGGGCCATCACCGGGTCGACCTCGTACGGCTCGGCCGGCACGCCGAAGGTCATCCGCAGGAAGTTCTCGACGTAGCCCAGCGAGTTGTCCGGGTAGAGCAGCGGCTGCCCGATCGACTTCTTGTACGCGTACGAGGCGATGGTGGGGACCTTCGCCATCAGCCGCACCGTGGACATCTCCACGTGGTCGGAGTCGAACGGGTCCAGGCTGTCCTGGTAGAAGGTCGAGATGGCGCTCACGGCCGAGGAGAGCACGGCCATCGGGTGCGCGTCGCGCGGGAAGCCGTCGAAGAAGCGGCGCATCTCCTCGTGGAGCAGCGAGTGCCGCCGGACCCGCTCGCTGAACTCGGTCAGCTGCGCCTGGGTCGGCAGCTCGCCGTAGATCAGCAGGTAGGAGACCTCCAGGAAGGAGGACTTCTCGGCCAGCTGCTCGATCGGGTAGCCGCGGTACCGCAGGATGCCCGCGTCACCGTCGATGTAGGTGATCGCGGACGAGCAGGACGCGGTGTTCACGAAACCGGGGTCGTACGTGGTCATCCCGGTTTCCTTCAGCAGCTTGCCCACCCCGATTCCGGCGGGCCCCTCGACCGCGGGCTGCACCGGCATAGACAGCTGCCCACCGGGGTGGTCGAGCTTGACTTCCGTCATCTGTTCCTCGCTTCGCCGGCAAGATCTTCTTTGAGTTGCCTTCGCTTTTACCGTAATCACGGTGGGGAGGACACCGCTCGTCATGGTTCCGTGGTGAGGTATGCGTCACCCGATTCCCGACTTGCCGGCTCGGAAACCCTGTGGAAGCGCGACCACCCCGGGCTGGGAAGGCTACCCGGCGTCGCTGTGGATGATCACGAGAGGGTGAGCCGGCGCAGCGTCCCGTCGGCGTCCACGCGGTAGAGGTCGAGGCGGTTGGCCCCGGCGGCGAAGAGCCGGTCGTCGGGCAGGAGGGCGGCGAAGCGCCGGCCGGCGGAGTCCGGCGGGACCACCGGGACGACCGCGCCGACCGTGCCGTTGACCGCCACCGCGAGCCGCGTCCCGTCCGGCACCGAGTCCGGCACCGTCCCCCAGACCAGCGCGGGCAGTTCACCGTGCGCCGGGTCGACGGCGCGGAACGCGGCGAGGTCGCTCACCGTGGCCGTACCGCCGGGGGGTCTGTCACCCACCTGGGTGCCGACCAGCGGGTCGGGGGCCGGCGCACCGGGCGGGGACGGGACGCCGCCGGTGACCGTCAGCGGCTGGCCGGGCCGGTCGTAGAAGCGCTTGTCGGCGCGCTCGCGCGGGGCCCGCTTCGCCGAGCGGCCGTCCATCCGCCAGGGGATCCGCACGTGCGTCTCGTCGGCGATCGTCGGCAGCAGGTCCACGTGCTCCCAGTTCCGGTCGTCGACCCGGCCGGTTCGCTGGCCGGGTTCCTTGACGAACATCGGCACCCAGGCCACCTCGTCGGCCGCGTGGTTGATGGCGTCCAGCCCCCGGCCCTGCCAGTCCTTCCGGAAACTCACCCCGTGGTCGGCGGTGACCAGGACAAGCGCCTTGTCGTAGAGGCCGGTGGCCCGCAGGGTGCGCAGCGTCTCGCCGATCAGTCGGTCGGTGTAGCCGAGCTGGGCCAGGTGCCGGGCCCGGGCCAGGTCCACCCACCCGGCCCCGTCGTTGGGCAGGTCCTCCGGGGCGGCGTAGTGCGCCCCGGACGGCAGGTACGCCCACGGCGAGTGCGGCATCAGCAGGTGCAGGAAGTGCAGGGTGGGTCGGGCGGCCGGGCGCAGCCCGGCGAGGAAGGCGGTGAACCGGGCGGGCTGGTTGTCGTCGAGGGTGTCCCAGCGGAACTTCGGGTCGACCGGCACCGGCTCGGCCGCGTCCAGCCCCGCCTCGGCCCGGGTCTGCTCCCGGTAGGAGTCCTCCGGGTCGATCCGGCTGTCCACCGGGGCGGTGACCTGGCGCAGCAGCTTCCCACTCTCCCGGACCAGCACGCCGAGCCCCTGCTCCGGGCTGGCCGGCTGCTCGCAGCGGCTGGGCGGGCAGAGCCGGGTGATGCTCTCCTCGGCCTTGATGTCGTAGAGGCCGCCGAGGGCCGTGAACAGGTTGTCCGGATATTGCGAGTAGTGCGGGGCGAACGGCTCGGCCGGGTAGCGCCCGGTGAGCATGGCCGGCAGAGCGTAGGGGGTCCAGCCGCTGACGCCGGTGGCGTTGCGGTACCAGGTCGAGCCGCCGGCCAGCTCCGCGAAGTGCGGGTACCGGGTGGCGTCGATCCTGCCGTCCGGGCCGAGCAGGGAGACCAGCGGCAGCTCGTCCAGGACGATCATGACCACCGGCGGGTGGGCGCCCGCGCCGGCCACCCCCGCGGCGCCGCCGTGCCCCCGGGGCAGCACCACGGCCGAGGCCGGCGAGGCGAAGACGAACAGGCCGACGAAGACCAGCGGACCGACCGCGGCCACCCAGCCGAGGGCAAGGCCCTCACCGAGCTCTTCGACCTGCCGCAGATCGTGGCGGCACGGACCTCGGATGTCAGCCAGCGAGCGGAGAAGTTCTTCCG